>JAJYBV010000126.1 GCA_021778805.1 Chloroflexota bacterium
GGTGTCATGACCTTCCGAACGGAACCAGGATTTCTCCTGACCGAGTCTGGTGAACGTGCCCTTGCGGGACTGGGCCTGGACTTTCGTGGCCGAAGCCACTGAGTCTTCAGCTCAGTGGTTGTTCACTCCCTTGTTACAACGCTGATAATCTGTGGCAGCCGTCGATAATATATATTTGCCGCAATGAAAGTTGCGCCAATATATATGCCGGCGCCGTATATAACGCCAACCACAAGCACAAACAGCAAAATATTGCCCATCTGAAAAAACTGGAGCAACGGCGGCAAAATAAACATTGGCAAAGCCAGCCCCATGGCTAAAAAGTAAATTCCCATCCGGCTGAATGCGTTTACCGTAGAAGTTCCTGAATCTTGCTGTCGTCGGCCGATTCCCTGCTGAGGAACATATGTTGGTGTTACGACAGAAATAACATTGCCAAGGCCAAGGCCAATGAACAAGATGACCAGCAAATTTATGATGGTTTCGCCAATATTGGTATAGCTATGAGTAAGAAACGTTTGCACTGTTATCAAAATTGCGCCGGAAATGCCGCTGAATACCAGCACCGCTAAGTTTTTACCGAAAAGCATGTATCTAGGGTTAATTGGCAGCACCGCCAGTTGTGTCATTGCCGGCCCCTCGTAGCCAAAAGCAAATGATGAAAGGCTGATGCATCCGGAAAACACAATAAAATATAAAAAGTAATTTGAGATGGGATTTTTTTCAAAGGAAAAAACAACCAGTAATCCAATCCAATACAATACATTCAGCATTACCCGTTTAAACCGCGGGTCGCGCCATAGGTATTGCAGATCTTTTATAGCAAACGCGGTGATTTGCGCAGGAATGAGTGATTTGCCAGCGGCAGATTTTTGTGAAACGGCAATTGCGTGTTTGCGGCGGCGTGTTTTTGCGCTGCCAAATTCCTCGGGTCGCACCAACGCGCGCGCCAATATACTGCTCCACAGCCATACAAATAACACGCTATATGCCAGCAGCCCGACCGCCCATAAGCCGGCAGAAAGTAAATCTCCTCTATATATGGCGTTTAGCGCGCTGCTTGCCATACCTGGTGGTAAAAACTGATACCATTGGTTCAAATTGCCATTCAGCAAGGCGGATATAACATTTGTATTGATATTTGCAAAGTTATGCGCGGAAGCGCTTAATAGCTGGAATCCCAATGAAATAGACAGCGCAATAAATGTAAATAAAAAAATACTGATATCGCGCCATTTTCGCGTTCTTAGCAATCCTAAAAAGGAAGAAAGTATCATTTGACTGAATGATATCGTTGCAACATACGTTATTATTAAAATAACAAAATAACCTGCAAGCTGCGGCAAAGATTGGGTCCACCCGGCGGCTATGCCGGCCAGCGCCAAAATTAGACCAATTGTAGGTATATCAACCAAGGTTGAGAGTATCAGTCCAAACATCATTTCAGCCTGAGAAACCGGATAGATTGTTAGTTTCGTTATATCCAGCGATTCATTAACGGTGAACTGAAGCAGCGGCAGCAGCGCCCATAAAAGGAATATGCCGCTGAGAATAAGAAATGTAATATTTTCGGCTTCTTGTATATTCGATTGCGTTAGATAGCGCAGACCGACAATTTCCCCAAACATGATAAAAACTACGGTTGGCCCTAAAAATACCAGCAACAGCACTGTGCCGATTATTCTGCTAACAGCATTTGGCCCTTGAAACGAACGCGCCAGCAGCGTTAAGCGCAGACGAAACAGCGCATTGATGATTTTGGGCCGAATAGTTAGCTGTTTCACTTTCTGTGGAGAAGAAGTTATTGTTCCAGCCATGATAAACTTCCTTTATCCACATTTGCGCCGACAACTTGGAAGAATACATCTTCCAGTGAGGTATTTTCTTGATTATCGGCGTTACCGGCCCGCTGCCGCAACTCATCCAGCGTGCCTTCAGCAACCAAAATTCCCTGATTAATAATACCTACTCGTGTGCATAATTTTTCCACAATTTCCATAATATGCGAAGAGAAAAAGATGGTTGCGCCATTTCGTGTAAGTTCATTTAAAATATTGCGGATGATTCGCGAGCTGATGGGATCGACCCCTTCAAATGGTTCATCTAAAAATAAAATGCTGGGCCGATGGATAATTGCGCCGGCTAAACCAATTTTTTTGCGCATGCCAACTGAATAATCGACCACCATTTTATCGGCGTCATCTTTCAAAGACAGCACTTCCAGCAGTTCTTCCGTGCGGTTTATTACTTCTTTTCTCGGCAAATTGTACAAGGTTCCAACAAACCGCAGAAATTCCCGGCCGGAAAGGCGTTCATATAGATTTAATTTTTCCGGTAGCACTCCCAGCAAAGATCGAGATTCCAAGGGCTGCTTCCACACATTAATACCGTTGACAAACGCGGCTCCGGCAGTTGGTTTTACTTGGCCAACTATCATTTTGATGGTGGTAGATTTACCGGCGCCGTTTGGGCCAAGAAATCCAAAAAATTCACCTTTTTTTACCATTAAATTTAAATTATTTACAGCGTATTTGTTTCCAAAAACACAGGTTAGCCCTTGCAGCACTACAGCGGAATCGGCTGTAATTTGCGGAACAGCATTCATAAATGCGGGGATTGGATATGCATATTGTGTAGTTGCGGCGTTTGGCTGCAACGCAGGTTCTGTACTTCCCGAATTGGTTTGCAGCGGAATATGGCTGTTATTCAGTGACGCAGGCGCGGAATCTGATTGATTATTTTGCTGAGTCATGCAAATTCTCCTAAAACCATTAAAAAAACCTAACTATATTTTCAACACAAGTCCTAATATAATATTTAGCGAAAATCCGGATATTTTTCCAGCAGAAGCCGATATTTTAGTTTCATTTCAGCGGAAATGCTTGAGGGTTCTGTAATTACTGCGCTGCTGAGCGCATTTGGGCAAGGGCAATGATGCGCATCTCGACTGGAATGTAGCATTGGCAAAACGGCGCGAATAAGCTGCTGAGCGTTTTGCAGTGCGGCGTTTAAGTTGCGAATAACCAGATCGACCGTAACATGCTCCTCTGATTCATGCCAGCAGTCATAATCGGTGACGCAGGCAATTATGGCATAGCACATTTCTGCTTCACGCGCCAATTTTGCTTCGGGAATAGCTGTCATGCCGATGATATCCATACCCCATTGCCGGTAGAGCGCCGATTCAGCTTTGCTGGAAAATTGCGGCCCTTCGATACAGATATAAGACCCGCCTTCGTGCAGATTCAATCCCGAGATTGTTTTTGCGTTTTGCGCAATGGCCGAACTCAGCCAAGGACAAAACGGCTCGGCAAAACCAATATGCGCAACAAAGCCTTTTCCGAAAAAACTGCGCGGCCGATGGATTGTTCTGTCAACAATCTGATTTGGGATGACTATATCGGTGGGGGCAATATGTTCCCGCAAGCTTCCTACTGCGCTGACTGAAAGCAAATATTCTACACCCAAACTTTTCATTGCCCAAATATTGGCTTGCGCCGGTATGCCGGAGGGATCGTAAGTATGGCCGCGACCATGGCGCGGCAGAAAAGCCAAACGGACTCCATCAATTTCGCCGATGCGAATAGTATCACTGGGTGCGCCAAAAGGTGTATCGATATGCAATTCTTCCAGGGCAGACAGGCCATCCATGTGATATAAACCGCTGCCGCCAATAACGCCGATACGCACAGATGTATTCACGAAGAGCGCCTCACCTTGTTCTATAAATTCGTTTCCTGCGCCTTAACCGGCCGAAAAGAAGTGTATGCTACGCCAACCGGTTTATTTGTGCGCGCAAAAACATGGTTAACACCTCACATTATATCTTATTTTTCAGACGTTTTCTGAAAATGCCGTTCTGAATTGTGATATACTATCACTTGAAACGTATTACAGATTTTAAAAGAGAAATGGCCATGTTCGAAACACTATCCAGCCGCCTGGAATCGATTTTTGAGCGGCTGCGCGGGCGCGGAAAAATTACTGAAGCAGACCTTACCGAAGTAATGCGCGAGGTGCGGCAAGCGCTGCTGGAAGCAGACGTTAACCTGAAGCTGGTTAAACAGTTTATTGCCGGTGTTCAGGAAAAAGCTTTGGGCGCAGATGTTTTAAGCGGATTAAATCCTTCGCAGCAAATTATTTCCATAGTATATGACGAACTGGTTGAAATGCTTGGCGGCGTAGACGCAAAACCTAAAATTACCTACGCCGGAGCGCCGCCCACAATTCTTATGCTGGTTGGCTTGCAAGGATCCGGTAAAACAACTACATGCGCCAAACTTGCGCTTACCCTGCGCAAACAAGGACAAAAACCCGGGCTGGTTGCGTGCGATATGCAGCGGCCCGCCGCGGTTACTCAACTGCAGCAGTTAGGCAAACAGCTTAATATACCTGTATATGCAGAAGAGATGGGCGCTAAACCTATAGATATAGCGCAGCGATCGTTGCGTTGGGCCACTGCGCAAGGAGTAACTATTTTAATTATCGATACCGCGGGGCGTTTGCATATTGATGATGCGCTGATGGGCGAATTGCAGACCATGCAATCGCGCACTCGGCCAAATGAAACATTGTTGGTGGTCGATTCTATGACCGGCCAAGACGCCGTGCGAGTTGCGCAATCGTTTCATGAATCGGTGCAATTAACCGGATTGATTCTTACTAAAATGGATGGCGACGCACGCGGCGGCGCGGCGCTTTCCATCCGCGCAATGACCGGGCTGCCCATTAAATTTATTGGTATGGGTGAAAAGGTTGAAGCTATCGATCTTTTTTATGCTGATCGTTTGGCGCAACGTATTTTAGGGATGGGAGATGTGCTTACCCTTATTGAAAAAGCGCGTGAGCATATTACCGAGGAAGATGCGCAGAAAATGGAGAAGAAACTGCGCACAGCTTCATTTAACTTAGATGATTTTTTAAACAATATGCGTTCGGTGCGCAAAATGGGGCCGCTTACGCAGTTGATGGAGATGATACCGGGGCTGAATAAAATGGTTGACTCTAATCAGTTGCAGGAGATGATGAAAGGCGATGAATTGAAGCGGGTTGAAGCCATTATTTGTTCGATGACGATGCAGGAACGAAAAAATCCGGACATTTTGAATTTTAGCCGCAAAAAAAGAGTCGCCGCCGGCAGTGGAACCACTGTACAAGATATCAATAATCTTTTGCGGTCTTTTAAGGAAATGCAAACATATCTGCGGCGAGCGATGAATACCCAGCAGCCTAAAAAACTTGCTAAACCAAACAAATCTTTGCCGCAGGGCAAATCCCATATGCATGGCAAATCTGCAAAATCACATAAGCGCTAAGTGTTGCGGAATTTGGGATTTATAAACTGATTTTTTCGGTACAACCATTCCCCAAACGCCGGTAGTATGCAAGAAAGGCCGCTGGATTTTTATGTTAACCCCAAAACAGCAAGATGCACTGCAAAAAACTGTTTTACAAGCTGTGCCTGCCGAAATTCAGGTGGCGTTATCCGGTGTATTTCGCTGGTTTGCTTATTTTAGCTATTGTGCAGAAAGTGATTATATTTATGCGCTGCTTGCTGCGGTTATTATTATTGCGCAAGAAAATCACCTGGCATACCAGCAAATTGCTACAAACGCTGCGCAAAGCGTCGGCGTCGGACCAGAGGCAATTGCTACCGCAATCGCTATAGCGGAAGGATCACGGGAACATAGCGATTTAGCTCTTTTAGCGGATACATTGCAGGCGACGTTGCTGCTAGCCGGCGCAGAGCGGCTATTATTGCCTGAAATGGTACATGCGCCGGAACAGCGTTTTCAGCAAGACGCGCGCGCGCTGATTGCGGCAATTCCGCATATTCGGCTGAACGCTGCGCAAACTGCCGCGGAACAAATATTGGTGACGGCGCGCTTATTGCGGGAAGAAAATCTCCGGCAGATGGAGTTAGCTGCCAAACCGTTTGGTAAGATACATCCCTATATTATAATTGAGGGTATTAGCGGCTCCGGCAAAACAACACAGGCGGAAATGCTGGAGCAAAGATACAACGCCAATGGCCAATCTGCGGTGCTGCTGCACGAGCCTTCGGAGTGGTTTTGGCGGCAAAAGCGCCAAACGGACGGTCCCCAATATAATGACGATCAGTTGCTTTTTTTATTGTTGGCGGATCGCTCGCTGCATATAGCGCCAACGCTGCAAAATTATTTAGCGGAAGATAAAGTAATTATTGCGTCTCGAAGCTTCCTCAGCACAATTGTCTATCAGTCGCAAACGCAATATACTGCGGCGCAAATTATCCGATTGCATCAGTTTATGCCGCGGCCGGCGCGGATTATTATTTTTGATATGGATCCGGCGTTGGCAATGGAACGGGTAGTTACCCGCGAACGAGAACAAGGCCGCGCGCGGAATGAATATGAATTGCTGGAGTTACTGCAGCGGCATCGCCAAAAATTTCGGGAAATTGCGGATTTGTTTCCGTTCTGCAGTGTTATTCCGGTAGATACTTACTCGCGGGATGAGTTGCATGAAATTATTTGGAATGATTTGCAGCAATATATAACAACATAAGTGTGAACTGCGCCCTATTATAGCATTGCGCGGTACGCTGGTGTGCGGTGTTTCTTTTAAATAAAAAGATTTTGGGGACACCCCAAACCCCGCGCAAGGGGCAACCGTCCCTTACGAATCCCTTGTGGGCGCCGCGAGGTGTTTTTTAATAAAAAGATATATTTGGGAGGTGCCCCAAGCTCCGCGCAAAGGGCTATCGTCTCTTACGAATCCCTGGATATGTGTGCCGTGAGGTGTTTCTTAAAAAAAGATGTTTTTGGGGACACCCCAAACCCCGCGCAAGGGGCATCCGCCCCTTACGAAACCCTGGATTTTCCCAGTG
>JAJYBV010000127.1 GCA_021778805.1 Chloroflexota bacterium
CCGGTAGGGGCGACCCTTGCGGTCGCCCTTGCTGCTCGGCTACCAATATTTCCCATCGGAAAATAAAATAAAAAGATATTTTTGGGAGGCGCCCCAATCCCCGCGTAAGGGGCATCCGCCCCTTACGCGGGGATTGGGTTTTTGTGGCCGCTCCGAAGCACAAGCGCCGCCACATAGCGTTTGTTTTAGAGCATACGCTGCGCGGTCACACCTGAGGCTATGCAATCCGGTAGGGGCGACCCTTGCGGTCGCCCTTGCTGCTCGGCTACCAATATTTCCCATCGGAAAATAAAATAAAAAGATATTTTTGGGAGGCGCCCCAATCCCCGCGTAAGGGGCATCCGCCCCTTACGTATCCCTGATTACGCAAATATATCTTGTCCTTCTTTCATTGTTAAATATCATAAAGCAATTTGCCAAAGTCAAATTGCCGGCAATTTCTTGCCACCATATCTTCGCTATATTGTTGGCGGGTCTACCGGCAATATAATGGGAGCCGCGGGTTGTTGATTAAAATTAAAATCATTCAGTAAATTACCCGCAAGCGGCAGAATCTCGCGTACATCCGGCCTGGAATCGGGTCTGCCATCTGTTGCGGGATTTAAGCGTTGACCGTTCATAAAGTCATCTTCAATAAACGCCAAATAAGAGTCGAAACTTACTGTTTGATGATCGATATATCCCTTTTTGGCGTATGGGCTAATAACCAATCCGGGAACACGCATGCCATATCCCAAAGAATCTGCTACCGGCGGCACAACATGGTCGTAGTATCCGCCCCAATCATCCCATGTGAGAAAAATGGCTGTGCTATCCCATTCCGGGCTGCTCATCACCGCATTAATGACGGATGTAACGTAAGATTCACCGGTTGCTATACTTCCTGGGGGATGTTCACTGACATATCTGTCGGGAGCAATCCACGAAACTTGTGGAAGTTTGTTAGTGCGCAGCGCTGTAAAAAATGTTGAAACCTGTTGGATGTTTGAAGTTTGGTTATCTTGGTACACATCGGTAAATCCCGGCAAAACATTCCAAATATTTGGAACCTGACTCATTCGCTGGTCAGTAGCTGCGCATAATACCTGAATATACAAACAATTTTGCGCGTTATTATTTGATAAATAATATCCCCAGCTAACATGATTTTTATTCATCAGCCATGTTAAATCGGTCCAAGCATATATTGGCGCGCCGCCTTGTTGTTCAGCGGGATCTACCGAACCGGTACAGCTCATGGGATTATTGCTTTGCTTGCAGGTAGCGGCCCATCCCGAAACCATAAATAAATGAGATGGAAAACTCCAGGAATTAACCGGCTCAAACATATGGTCTTGCAAAACATAGTTTTGCGCATACTTCCAGTAGTTGGGAATGTTTGCGGCAGTTTCGTACCCCAGCACATCCAAGGTGTTGCCAACTTTGCATACCGGATTTGTTTGGTCTGCGCAATTAGTTTTCGCAAGTTCGGCCTCTTTTAAAAATCCATTCATTTTGCCGTTATTGATATCTGCCACAGCGTTAGCGTAATCGTGCGGCCCGCCGCCGCTAACGGGATTATTATTTTGAAAAACCGGTACGCAGCGTCCGGTTTCAGGATCGGGAACACAATTGGTGGGCACGCCATTTTTAATTGTGTAGCCATCTGCGCCGGGATACATGCCAAAGTAGGTATCGAACGATCGATTTTCCTGCATGATAATGATAACGTGTTTAATGGTGTGTATCCCATTCGAATTGGGAGAACTCGCAGAACTCAATCCATTTACTGAGCATCCGCCAATCAGCAAAGCTGCCGCAATAACAAAATACATAAAACGCAACGACAGTTTTTTTCTTTTTTTAATGATGGTATTCTGTTTGTTCACAATGATCTTTGCTCCAAAATGATCAAAAAAAAGTTTCCTATTTACTATAAAACATTTAATGCTGGTGAATCTCACCGGTAAGTATTGCGACAGCATGGGGCAGCAATTTTTCTAATACCGAGTAACATTCTTGAACTGCTTTCGGGCTTCCCGGTAAATTGATAATAATGGTTTTGCCGCGAATCCCTGCGGCCGCGCGGCTTAGCCATGCAAGCGGCGTTTTTGCGGCGGTTTCCGCTCGCAGGGCTTCTGCAATACCCGGCGCTTCTTTTTCAAACACCGCGCGTGCAGCTTCGGGCGCGCAATCATCCTGCGCAAAACCTGTGCCGCCTGTCGTAAGAATAACATCTGCGGCTCCGGAATCGCACCATAATTTTAAAATTGCCGCAATGCGCTCTTTGTCATCTTGTACAGCGGTGCGCGCCGCTACCTGCGCTGATAATGGCGGGCGCTGGATCAATTCTGCCAGTAAATTGCCGCTGGCGTCTTCAGTTCTTTGCCCGTTGATGAATGATGTGCTGATAGTGAGTATTGCAACGCGCATACTGATTTTCCTTCCTGAAAATACTGTTGGAAACTCAATCCGGCGACTTGAGTTTTTCACTGTTTTTAACAATGCATTTGTGCAGCCGGACCCTGCATTTGCAATGACATGCGCAATTGCGAGGGAAATCCCGATTGCACGACTTGTCCCGATAAATTCCATACGCTGAATTTAGCTGGCAGTGCGCCGGTTATTTGTATGGTGTCTTGTTCTGCAGACTGAGAATCGATTGTCAACGAAACGGAGTTAATGCCATCTGTAACACCGGTGACGGTTAGTGGTGTAGTGGAAATAACTGAATGCGCTGCAATCGAACACTCTATCGCGTTTCCGCGCAATGCGCCATGCGTATCGGCGGAAAGATTCATAGCAAAGCTGTACTGAAGCGAAGAGTTTGCAATGACAAGCGAGCCATACCACGTTCCGTTTAATTGCTGCTGTGCGCGCACATAATTCGATTGCTTTACAGACCAAACGGAATAAAACGCAATTGCTATAACCAGCGCGCCGGCCATTATTTGTGTCAACGTAAATTTTACGGGACCTACCGAGATTGGTGTATTGAATCGGCTTTCGCGTTGCTGCGGAGCCAGCGAATATGCATTTGTGATAGTTTGCGATTCACGAATTCGCGGATCAACCAAAGCGTAGGCAATATCCGTAAAAATTGACCAAATGAGCGCTACTATGCCCAGCAGTAAAAAATATGCAGTGACAATATTTGGATCAGTTGGGGCAGCTGCGCCTAACGAATTTGTTGGTGTGCGGACGGATAGGATAAATAGATTGCCTAAGCCGGGGAGCGCAAATGTATATTCAACAATCGCGGTGGTAAACACCAGTTGCGGCGCTTCAATGCTGATATTTGCAAGCAGTGGAAATACCGCATTGCGGAATGCATGTTTCCAAATGACCCTGCGTTCCGATAAACCGCGCGCGCGGGCTGCGCGTATGTATTCCTGTCCCAGCACATCCAGCATCGAAGCCCTTGTAAGCTGGCTGTCGGCAGCCATGCCGGCCAAAACGATAACAGAGATAGGCAGTGTTAAATGATGAATAAGACCAAAAATCGCTGAAAATGTGTGTGCGTGAAAGTATCGCCAGTAATCCGGTGTGCCGAATGGTGTTCCAACGATCCGCAGATTTACGATATCGATGGTGGGAAATAAATTAATATCAACACTAAAAAATAGCATGAACAGCAGGCCCAGCCAAAATACCGGCATAGAGTTAAAAATATACATTAAGTTACTGGAAACTCTGTCGAATACAGAACGCAGCCGCGCTGAAGCGGTTACCCCAATAATAACGGCAAGAACTTCCTGGATAATAAACGCTGGAATTAAAAGCATTAATGTTACAGGCGCAGCTTGCTCTATTAGTGTAAGCGCCGGTGTGCGGTATACGAGCGATGTTCCTAAATTGCCGTGCAATATATTTTGCAAAAAGAATATATATCGCGCCGGCAAAAGCGACGCTAAACCAAGCTGTGAAAATGCATGTATGCCATCGGGGGTGGTGATAAACCAAACAGCGTAAGTCAGCAGAAAAAAACCAACGATAGCAAGCAGCAGGCGCTTCAACATAAAACTAAGCATACTGAAAACCTTTCAAGGGGCAATGGACCTTGCCGGAATTATGGGTTAACTGCCGATAACAGATTCCCGCACGTTAAATGTGGAACGCAGCGCTTCGCCGATAAAATTAATTGATAATACTGTTAATACGATAAAAAAACCCGGAAAGAATACCCACCACCAATTGCCTTCAAACATATAATCTTTGGCGTTGGCAAGCGTATTTCCCCATGTGGTGGTGTTAGTAATGCCCAAAAGCAAGAAATCCAGTGTTGCTTCGGCTGTAATAAACTTTGCAACACTTAGCGTGGTAAAAATAATAATCGGCGCAGTCGTGTTCGGCAAAATGTGCCGCCAAATAATCCGGAAACTGCCTACACCCGCAGAGTGCGCTGCTTCTACATACTCGGTTCCGGTAAGCGCAATAACATTTGCTCGAATGATGCGCGCAATATCCGCCCACCCAACTGAAGAAAATACGATAATCAGTGATGGCACAGTTGCCTGTACTCCTGCCGCCAGCGTTAATGCGATTGCCAGTGGTAAAAACGGTAAGGAAAGCGCAAGCTCTATAATTCGTGAAACAATAGTGTCAAACCAACCACCCCAAAATCCCGCAATTGCGCCGATACCTACCCCTAAAACAGCAGAGAAAAAAGCCGAAAGAAACCCAACCAGCAGTGTTGCCCGCGCGCCGTATATTACATCGGCAAAAACACTGTGCTGTAAATCCGAGGAATTCGTGTAACCAAAAATTCGCGCGGGAAAATCGGCAAGCGACGGCCCATAATTGCCAAATCCAACCTGAAAAATGAAATATGATTGTGGTGTAACCCCATGGGTAATAAATGGCGCAAAAATTGCCATAAGAATAAGCGCAGCTATAAAACACACACCAATGATTCCTTGTGGATATTGGCGGAATCTTTGCCAAAATCGCAACAATCGCGTGGCGCCGGTTCCAATGGATCCTCCACGTTTTGGTTTTTCACCAATTTCGCGAACGGAAAATATCGAAGAGTTTTGCGAAGATTCAGACATAGTCATGACCCGGCAATCCTAATAAAGTAAAAATTTTACAAACGAACTGAAAATTTGGCATTTGGAACGCTGTTTGATGTACTATAAACATAACGGGTATATCCTTTGTGTGATATATTTCATGTCTTATGTAAACATCAAAATTGGCTTATACCATATTGTACCCCAAAAAGATAAGGGGATAACAGATTGAAAAAGTTTCTGAAACGAGATAAGCCTCTGCTTCAAAAAAATGATGTCGAGGACTTCCAGCCCAAATCTAAAAGCATAACGCGGCCCATCAGCCAGCCTGGCATGGGCGCAGAAGCTATAGTGCGCAGCCATACCGAAGCTTCAGTTGATCGCCTGTTAGGCGCAGAGAAATGGAGTGAAGTTAAGGATATTTTTGTCCAGGAACAGAAATATCTTTTGCATGATAGCGCTCTTTTGGAAATTGATAAAAAAATCGCAGAATTCAGGGCTATTCAAAATACTGATTCAAGCATTTTGCAATATTTACAAGAGCATCGCCGGTTAATTGAAAATGCGCGAGAATCGGGTATTGAAAACGCTTGGAATAATTTGCAAAAGAATATTGCCCAGCGCAATGATTCTATTGCAGAAGATTCATTTCGCTTTGAATCATTGATGTTTCATCAAGGGCAAAAATCTCAGCGAACATTCATGATTATTCAAAAATTTTTGATAGCGCCAAGTTGGGACATAACTTTTAAGATATTAAAAGCTGAAAGCAAAATTTTATTGAGTGATTTTACTATTAAAATACTTGTTAATTTTGAATTGGCTGCGCGAAAAAACAGCTCGTTGGCCGACCAAGCCGAGTTGAACTTCTTGATTGAGCATCGAGAATTATTAGAGTTTGCCAGAAAATTTGGCGTTGAAAAGGCAATTGAGGTTTATAAGGAAAAGATTCAAAAACAAAACTCACAGATTGTCATTCGCATCAACCAAGATGAACTGAATAAAATCATTGAACTTATTCGTAAGTTTCTTTCTACCCAAAATTGGAATGAAACCTACGCTATGCTGAAACGAGAGCAGGAAACATTGCTTGCTCAGGTAACACGCTATATTTTTCAGGGATTCATAGACGGACAGGAACAGACAGAGCATTCAGAGCGCAAAACCGTCTATCTGCGTATGCATTTGAAATTGCTGGAAATGGCTGCGAACATTGGCGTTGAAAAAGCGTGGGCAACGTTTACCGAAATGATGGGTATTCATGTTGCTGGAGAGGAATTGGATCTGCCGGCAGAACAAACTATTGATGACACCGAAATGAGTGAAATTCTAAATTCAATTCAGCTTGCGCGCGGTGTGCTGGATAATTTTCTCTCTGTTCCTACATGGCGCGACGCGAAAAGCATCTTTATGCAGAATTTTGATTTGCATACTTCTCATTTTGTTATTGCGTTTCTTTCGGCTCAGGCCGATCAGCTTCAAGCAACCGGTAACGAACGCGATGTATACGCAATGAATATTTTGCTTCAGGAAGCAAAATTGTTTATTCGCGCGCGTGAGATCGGGCCGGAAAAAGCTTGGGAAGAATTTGAAAACAACTTGCAATAACCACGGACCCCGAATGTAAAATTTACAAAAACCATACATAAAAAGAGGTTTTGGGGACACCCCAAACCCCGCGCAAGGGCATCCGCCCCTTACGTATCCCCATGTGTACCGTGCGGTGATTGTTTATAAATGGGGACACCCCAAACCCCGCGCAAGGGCATCCGCCCCTTACGAATCCCCATGTGTACCGTGCGGTGGTTGTTTATAAATGGGGACACCCCAAACCCCGCGCAAGGACATCCGCCCCTTACGAATC
>JAJYBV010000128.1 GCA_021778805.1 Chloroflexota bacterium
GCGACTCACCTGAATCACTTTGCTCTCAAAACAAAGCTCTATCTCAAAGCTCTGCAATCCAGTTTGTCTGAACTTCGATCTCTCAAAACCTCCTGTGCGATTGATTGTGCGTAAGGTGAGTGAATAATAAATTGCCGGTTTTTCGCCGATAACGTCAAAATACGATCATATCCTCGGAAATAACATGCAATTTGTGCCTTGCAGAGATATCTTCATGATGATATCGTGATAATTGACGAGTACTATCTTTAATAAGTAAAAAAAATTTGCTTGCGAACAATGCTGTTAATAAGTTCAACGGAGAACTCGTTTTTGAAACTTTACTGGAGGCTATATTCATATGGCAGATGTATCAGCCAACGTTACTATTGATTCTATAATGGGGCGCAATGGTTTAGAAAAATGGATTGACGCATGTGTGCAGTTAACCAAACCGGCAAAGATTCGCTGGTGCACCGGTTCAAAAGAGGAAAGCAACGAATTTATTTCCGAAATGCTTGCTTCAGGCGAATTGGTTCAGCTAAATCCTGAAACATACCCAAATTGCTATTTACACCGCAGCAATCCCAATGATGTTGCCCGAACTGAAAAAGTTACATTTATATGTACACCAACCCGAGATGGCGCCGGACCAACCAATAATTGGATGTCACCGGAAAACGCCGCTGAAAATGTACTTCCGCTGTTTAAAAATGCTATGAACGGCCGCACCATGTATATTATACCGTATCTGATGGGCGCGCCAGATTCACCATTTGCCATTGCCGGCGTAGAGATTACCGATAGTTTATACGTCGTAGAAAATATGCGTATTATGACACGCATCGGCAACACCGCGCTGGAACATATTCGAAGAACCGGCAAATTTTCTCCCGGTCTGCATTCTTTAGGGGATGTAAACCCAGATAAACGCTTTATTATGCATTTCCCGGAAGATCGCGCAGTTTGGAGTATCGGTTCCGGTTACGGCGGCAACGCGCTGCTTGGCAAAAAATGTTTAGCGCTGCGCATCGGTTCAAATATCGGCAGAAACGACGGCTGGATGGCGGAACATATGCTCATTTTAGGCATGGAAGATCCGCAAGGCAATATAACGTATATGGCGGCGGCGTTTCCCAGCGCATGCGGCAAAACCAACCTCGCCATGCTGATACCGCCTGAAATCCAGAAAAATTATAAAATTTGGACGGTTGGCGATGATATCGCGTGGATGCGGATCGGCGAAGACGGCCGATTGTGGGCCACAAATCCCGAAGCGGGATTTTTTGGTGTTGCGCCCGGAACAAGTTACGACACCAACCCCAACGCAATGGATACCAGTCACAGCAATTCAATTTTCACCAATGTAGCGCTTACCCAAAAAAATGAACCATGGTGGGAAGGAATGACACCAACTCCGCCGGATGGCTTAATCGATTGGCAAAATCGCCCTTGGAATCCGGAAAACGGCCCGGCGGCGCACCCCAATTCACGCTTTACCGCGCCAACCAGCCAGTGCCCCAATCTATCCCCACACTATAACGATCCGAAAGGCGTTCCCATTTCAGCAATTATCTTCGGCGGCCGGCGCGCACATGTAGCGCCGCTAGTATATCAGTCGCTGTCGTGGAATCATGGCGTATATGTCGGCGCATCCGTTGGCAGTGAAACCACTGCGGCGGCCGAAGGAAAAGTTGGCATGGTGCGGCGCGATCCTATGGCGATGCTGCCGTTCTGCGGCTACAATATGGCTGATTATTTTGGGCATTGGGTTGAAATGGGCAAAAATATTCCAAATCCACCGAAAATTTTCCATGTAAACTGGTTCCGCAAGAGCGCAGATGGGAAATTTTTGTGGCCGGGTTTTGGTGAAAATATTCGTGTGCTGCGCTGGATTGCCGAACGCGCAAACGGGCGCGGTGAAGCGGTTGCAACACCAATCGGCTATATGCCGGCAAACGGCGCGCTAGATCTTACCGGGCTGCAGATTTCCGATGAAGCTATGGCGGAATTGACCAGCATCCATAAAGATGAATGGCTTGCCGAAACCGAAGACACCGGAGTATTTTTAAACCAATTTGGTGATCGGCTGCCGGCAGAGATCCGCGCAGAATTTGCCGCGCAAAAACAGCGTCTAAGTTAATAGTTTACCAGATCACACATAAACCAGCCGAGGTTGCCTGATAACCTCGGCTGTTATTTATATGAAAGCACACACATACATATTGTATATATAAAATGGCCGCGCATAACCGCATTTTTGTGTGAAACGGAAGCATGTGCGGTGTTGTGCGTAATGTGTTCTGCTATTTTGCATAGGCAGAAAGCCCCAAATAATAGCAAATGGAATCATTTCTGCATATACTTGGATTGATAAAAGCAAACACAAATACGGAAGAGGAATGCTACGATCATGCTGGGAAGAGTTTTAACTTGTGCGGTAAACGGTTTGGAAGGAGCGCTGGTAGAAGTAGAGGTAGATATCAGTTTTCAGTTGCCGGCTTTTACTATAGTCGGGCTGCCGGATACCGCAGTGCAAGAAGCGCGGGAACGGGTGCGCGCCGCAATTAAAAACAGCGGATTATCTTTTTCGCAGAAACGCATCACCGTTAACTTGGCGCCGGCAGATCTGCGCAAAGAAGGTCCCGCCTACGATTTACCTATTGCGGTTGCCATATTGGCGGCGGAAGAAGAAATTTCAGTGGCGGAACGGGCATATATTTACTTAGGAGAGTTGGGGTTGGACGGCAGTGTGCGCCATACCCAAGGCATTTTACCGATGGTCGCCAAAGCGCACGAAGAAGGCATACCCGCCGTTTTTGTTCCTGCGGCAGACGCCCAGGAGGCCGCGTTGGTAGAAGGCATTCGTGTTTACCCCGTAGAGCATTTGGCGCAGCTTGTAGCGCATATCCGCGGATCCCGCATGATCGAGCCGTATGTGGCTCCCCCGATTGATTTACTGGAAGACACCGGGAAATATGCAGTTGATTTTGCTGATGTTCGCGGGCAAGAGCATGTGAAGCGCGCGTTAGAAGTATCGGCCAGCGGCGGGCATAATTTACTGATGAGCGGACCTCCGGGCGCCGGCAAAACACTTATGGCGCGCGCGGCATCCTCAATTTTGCCGCCGATGGGGTCAATTGAAGCGTTGGAAGTAACAAAAATTTATTCTGTCAGCGGGCAATTGCCATCTTCCGGAGGAAATCCCCTTATACGGCAGCGGCCGTTTCGGTCTCCGCACCACACCACCAGCCACGCCGGATTAGTTGGCGGCGGGCGGTGGCCGCGCCCAGGTGAAATCAGCCTTGCGCATCGCGGTGTATTATTTTTAGATGAACTTCCTGAATTTGGCCAAAATGTATTGGAAGTGCTGCGGCAACCGTTAGAAGATAAGTTTGTGACCATTTCGCGCGCGCAAGGCAGCGTTACGTTTCCGGCAAATTTTATGCTGATTGCCGCCATGAATCCCTGCCCCTGCGGCTATTACTCAGATCCGGTTCGGGAATGTGTATGCACACCATCCACTATTTCACGATATCAAAAACGTATCAGCGGGCCGCTGTTAGACCGCATAGATATTCAAATCGAGGCGCCGCGGGTTGATTATGATAAACTTGCCGGCAAATCGCAAAATGAAAAATCCGCCGAGATTCGCGCCAGGGTAATTGCGGCGCGCACTGTGCAAACCGAGCGATTTCGCGGCACAGCCATTATTGTTAACGCCGATATGGGGCCGGGGGATATTCGCAAATACTGCGAGTTAGAGCCGGCAGCGCAAACATTGCTGAAAGCCGCCGCACAGCAGCTTCAGCTTTCGGCGCGCGCATATCACCGCACATTGAAACTTGCGCGCACCATCGCCGATATGGCGGGATCCACTTCTATCGGGCCGGCGCACTTAGCCGAGGCAATTCAATATCGGCCACGCATTCAAAACTAACATGAATCCTTAAGGTGGAAGCGCATACTAAAGCGAGCTTCCACCAATCCTCTCACTTACTAAAATTCCTGATGATTTTGCAATGCAGCGCCTTGCCGTTGCCTAATCTTTATTTGCTCATTTAAATCAAACGAACAGACTTGCAGAATGTAGTTAATCTGCTATATTGAAACAAAATATTAGATATTTGGCACGCAATTCGCGTAAAAGATGGTGTCAAGATGAATCCCAAAGACATCGGGCGCATAAAGTACATGAAGCGTTTGCAAAAGCGTATTACATACGAGCGCCAAATGTCGAATATTCAGAAGGAGTTTGATTGTGTATCTATTCGATCGGGCAGTTTTATTTGCGATAACTGCTATCTCTAATGTACTTGGATCACGCAAAGATCCTCAACACGGACAAAGTATTGTGGAATATGCGCTGATTATTGCTATTATCGGCGCCGTCGCCGCAGTTGCGCTTATAACAATGGGTTCTAAACTGCAAGCAACATTCCAAAATATCATCAACACATTGCAAGCGTATCCTGGCACCTAACATTGCGGTTACACATACAAAAAGAAGCCAGAGAGCAATACAAACTCTCTGGCTTTTTTTATTGGAGCGGATCATCACTGCTTCGCGGGTACGTGCTGAACCTATCTCAGCACGTAAAATATGCGTGCAATTTCTAGCGAAATTTTGAAAACCATATATTTATACCTGGATTGCTGTATAACAGAACACAATATAGCGCCCAATTACAGGATCATCTCCAAAAAGAACAAACACCAACAGCGAAATTTTGTCAAGACAAAATTTCACTGACATTATACACTTTATAAGCAGGTGTGCAGGAAAATATATTTATTTTTTCTGTTCCTGTTCCATTATATTTTCTGCAGCGATATTACAAAAGATATATCTTTAGCTACCCGTTTTTCGCTGCGCAACCGCCTATTTATAGAAGGATGTTTTCATGCAGAAATCAATTTCGTTACGAATTGGTTATTTCTTTCGTTTCTGCTTAATAGCAGGATTATTTACAGTATTTTGGGGAGCTTCAACCGGCGCTGCTTTTGCAGCAACGACTACACAAAATACGCCTATTACTCCCCATTATCCCTATGTACAATCTGTTGTACAGCAAAAAATAAACAAATTTCATCTCAAACCAAAACCTATAACAGCAAGAACCAGCGCGTTATGGGAAAACAGCACTTCTATCCCTGTATTATTTATACATGGGCTGGCGGATAATCAAAATTATATGTCTGGTGGGTGCGACTCCAGCACTGAATGGGGACCAGCAATGGCGTTACTTAGTGGCAGTTATGGTAATGATGGGATGCCAACCTGGAACCCATCTATTCTGCGAACTATCGGCTATATGAAGGCAGATTACGGATGCATAGAAAATTTGTATAGTGACTATGATTCTAATCGGTGCCTTGGATATTATCAAAGCTCCTCTGTGGATGGGACATGGGATGAAGATATTCGACATATCGCCTGTGAATTTTCCTGGTATATCTGGGATTATTATTCTTCACAGGGGCAACCCGTTGATATCGTTGCCCATAGTATGGGTGGATTAATAACACGATGGATGCTCTATGCAACGCCATTCGATCCAAATTTTCCGCCCTATATTCTGGTTCAAAACGCTGTTACTATAGCAACCCCTCATGGTGGAATACCAAGTGCAACCTCTTTGGGCCAATTTACCGGTATCAATTGGGCTTGTTATTTTACATGTAATGAATTTAACCAAATGTTATATGGATCAGTTTTTATGGATTCCTTGCGAGGCAGTACAACTATAAACGGGAACACATATCCTGGGCAAAATCCTCAAGGATATACTGGAACATATTGGACAATGATGGGTAGTCCATCTTGTGACCCAGTAGATTTGGTTGCTGTTGAAATACCTTACATTGAAGATTATAATGGTTTTCAAAATACTGATGATATGGAAGGAGGAACTCATATCCTATTTGGTGATGAAACACCATATATTCAATTCAATGCCGGAGGAACTTGCTATAACCATGGCGATTATCTTACCGATAGACGTTCTACCCTATCAGATAGTCTGGTTCAAATATGTGTTAGTTCTCCAATTGTAACATGTCAAAGTACTTCTACAGCCGTCGGACTTGATTTTTACCCCGGCCCACAGCAATATGGCTCTTTGGCTATGGTCCAATGGGCGTTAACGAATAGTTTCAACGGAACCGGACCATTAACCCCTGCTATCACCGATGATCATGTTTTTACGATTGGGGCAAATCATCATTTGTATGATTATCATTGGAATAACGGAACCAATCTAGCCATCAGCGATATCAGCGCTGCCACTAACTCTAATTTGCCGTTGCAAGGCACACCAAGCGCTTCTTCCTTCATGCAATCAAATAATCCTGTTTTGGATGTGTATGTTACCGGCAGCAATGATGAACTCTATGAATTTTGGTTTCAAAATGGCTCATGGCATTATGTCGATCTTTCCAGTTTTACAACAGGTTGGTATAGCAGCTCGCCAAGCGCATTCAGCTTCCAAGATAAATTTGGCAATCTTGACCACGCAGTATTTGGTACTGGCACAGATGGGAATATCGATTTCAGCAGATGGCAGCAAGGCATCGGATGGGGTACTTACAATATTAGCTCAATGGCTGGAATCGCAAATATCTCTTTTTATGGTTCACAGCCAAACGGACACTGGGAGCCTTTTCAAGGAACCGGTGTACTAGTGGGTCAGTTGGCAAATAACTTGCCATAAATGCTGGAAGGAGATAAGCTGAAGAAGAGGAGGGAATGAGCATGAGAGCAGTGCATCTGTTGCGGACGATCACGCAGGAA
>JAJYBV010000034.1 GCA_021778805.1 Chloroflexota bacterium
TGTCATGACCTTCCGAACGGAACCAGGATTTCTCCTGACCGAGTCTGGTGAACGTGCCCTTGCGGGACTGGGCCTGGACTTTCGTGGCCGAAGCCACTGAGTCTTCAGCTCAGTGGTTGTTCACTTCCGATTAGCTGGGTCTGATTGGTGATAGCGCTGAATAGCATTAGGGCCACGAATAAATGAACCTGCCATAGCGGAATAGCCGATATAGCGTACACCTAAATAGAGCAGCATGCCAAATGGGCCGATGAGAATGGCGATAATTGCCATCAGCCGGATCATATTTCCTTGGCCGCGCGCCTCGCGAAATATGGCCATTCCGCCATAAATCCACGCGATAATATACAGTAACGCAAAAAAGTCTAATTTCATAAGTCAAGTTCTGCCTAAAACAGATATTATAGACCAGAGCAGACGTAATACAGGATGCGCCGGAGGTTTTTCCCCGATTCAGATTATTCCTTTTTTAGGCTCAGGTCTTTAGCGGGCAAAAAGCGCGGATCGCTTGCATGATAGTTACAATATATATTGTAGCATAATGCAGTTTAACAGAACATTTTCTTGTATAGTGCGCCGAAAGATTACCAGTTATTTTTTAATTTTAGGAATCGAAAAATAAGGCAAGCGGCGATATATTTCGTTTGTTACGAAATATAACATACAAGTACTATACAAAATTCGGCAAATATGCTATAAGGAATAGTAAGCGCATTATTTTTTGCCGAAATATGGGCTAGCAATTATTCTTAATTCTTCTTACGGGTAAGAAAGGTTTCGTGCATAGTAAATGGAACAGAAAACTGAAACAAAAACAGCGGTTATAACCGGCGCCAGCAGCGGTATTGGTCGGGAAATAGCTCGGAAATTAGCCGAAGAACATGTGCAACTGGTTTTGGCGGCAAGGCGTAAAGACCGGATTGACGCATTGGCGGATGAATTGACGGCTATGGGCGCACAGGTGTTAAGCGTGCAATGCGATGTTCGCGATGAAGATTCGGTGAAGCATCTTTTTGCGGAAACGCAGGCGCGGTTTGGATCCGCTGATATTCTCATTGCCAATGCCGGCTTTGGGTATCGGGAAACGATCATTGACGGTGACACGAAACGCTGGAAGGATATGCTGGACACCAATATTTTTGGATTGCTGCTTACCTTGAAGTATGGCGCGCCGTTGCTGGTTGAGCGTGGCCAGGGTGATATATTTTTATTATCATCGGTGGCGGGGCATGTTGTTGGCGCGGGCGGCGGAGTATACAGCGCATCAAAATTTGCGGTAAATGCAATTGGTGAGGCGCTGCGGCAAGAAATGGCGCGGAAGAATGTGCGGGTAACATTGCTGGCCCCGGGAGTAGTACTATCGGAATTTCAAGATGTTGCAGGATATGCGCCGGGGTTTGTAAACAATTGGTTGGGCGGAACACCGCCATTGGAAACAGAAAATATAGCCGAAATAGTATCCACAGTCCTAAAATTACCTCGTCATGTGTCACTTAATCAGATGATAATTCGTCCCACCGGACAAGTGAATCCATAGAACATATGACGCACTTCGAAAGGAAGTGTATCGTGACTAGTATTGTTTTAAAACGGACATTTGCAATGAGACGCAAAATGCTGCACATGAACGATGTTCAGCTGCAGCGTAATGCGCTTATGTCAATGATGAACGATTCCTCGAAATCGGCGTCATTAACTCGCGCGGCGCGTGAAGAATTGGCAAAACGATTATTTCAGGATGTGTATTCGCAATATCAAAAACCGGTTTCGGATTTTTTGTATCGTATGACACGTGATCTGGAATGGGCGGCCGATCTAACGCAAGATACGTTCTTAAAAGTATATGCTCATAGAGATTCCTTAAATTCTATTCAGAATATTCGCGCTTGGGTATTTAGAATTGCGGTAAATACCGCAAAAAGCTCGATCCGCCGGAAACACAAATTTACGTGGCTTTCTTTGGCGGATATTCAGCCAAACAGTTCGGTAGAGCCGGCACAATACCCGGCGATCATTGCGATTTCCGGTGAAGATACAGCTAAGTCTGTAATAGAGAAGGACGAAATTGTCAATGCGCTGGCGGAACTTTCACAATCCGCTAGAGCCGTCATTCTGCTGCGGGCGACAGCAGGGTTTGACATTGATGAAATAGCGTCTATGCTGGGAATATCCGAAGCCAATACGCGCAAGATTTTATATCGCGCGAAAGAAAAGCTGCGTGATACACTTCAGCCTGAAAATCCCGAGGATTAATTACTATGGCGGATCAGGTAAACCACACGTCTGAGGAATGGCTTGGCAATTTATCGCGCTACCACGATAATGACTTGCCCTTAGAAACACGATTGCAGATTGAAACACATATACAGGGGTGTGGGTCTTGCGCGCAGGTGTTGCGGCAATATCAGACTATTTATGGATTATTGCGTGAATCACCCGGATTTCCGGGACAAATAGATCTGCAGCTTCCGAAAACTCCGTTGCCGATATTTTTGAAGCAGCCACAGCCGATATATCGCAGTGTCATGCTTGCGGTCAGTATCGTAGCGGCGTTCGTGCTGCTGATAGTATCGCTGCAAAATATGCGTCAGCGCGCTATAACATCTGCTGCAAGCAGCCTGACTTCCAGTTCTAAAAATCCTACAGCATTTGGTTCATCAAATAACCAACCATACGCCAAATGCGCTAATACCTCTTCCGGCGCAGCGCTGCGTTATTTTTACGCCGGCAAAGATGGTTCGTTATGGAGTGTAAACGGATGCAACAATCCAGTATTTGTTGCGAATATTCAGCCGGTCAATTTTCATTTAGGAGATTGGTCACCGGATAATCGCTATATCATTATTTTCGCTCCTGATACATCCTATAATGTATATTCACAAGTATATATTTGGGATTCAATGACAAACACCGAAGCATCGATACCGCTAGTTACCAATCTTGGGCAGAAATTGCATGTTGTTATGCAGGCTAAATGGCTAAACGCAGATACCATGACCATTTTAGCGGATAATATGCTGTTTACCTATAAAATTGGCAGTAAACCTACCCTTGTGTATACACCTCCATCGGGTTTAACCATCAGCCAAATTGATGTGGCGCAGAATAGATTATATTTTTCAGTATATGATTCGTCTTCTTTGCAAATGTTGGCGTATTCATTTACAAAGAAAACAGTGTTGCCGATAGAGAATTTATTAAGCGCTTCTCTTGAAAAAGAAATTTGCCAAACTTGCGGCGCAACGGTTAATTGGTCGATTTCGCCATCGGCGAATTTATTAGCAATGGCCATTGAAACAACTACCGGCACAAATTTAAAAATCTTGCCTATAACGGTACAAAATACCACTGTGAACACAAAATCCAGCCAATTTTATAACGCATTTTTGCCGCAGCTTTTCGGGAAATTTATTGTTAAATTTTCTCCTGATGGGACGTATGTTGCGGTGTTAGTTGAAAACGCTACCGATACCTCCGGTAGTATGGAGATATTGCAAGTTGCTTCTATGTCCAATATTGTTTTGACCGAAGTATCGAATGTATATGATTATTTTTCGTGGCGGGCAGACAGCAATGGAATTGTGATTGAGCCATTAGAGCAAAACACATATCAAACACCATATGTTATTGATCCTTCAAATGGAAAAACCATGCTGGGGCTGGATCAGCTTACTTCAGATTACGTTTGGCTGCATTAGCTGTTTCAGCGCCGCAAAGTTGCAACAAATCCGGCGTTGTTCTGCGAATGAACACATGCCGGAATATGCTGCGGGTGGCAATATAATAAGTTCAGCGTTCTGTTTTGCGTATTGCGTTTACCGTGTTCATTGCGGAAGTAATATCTGATCGCGCCCAAAGCAAAGCGGCTTGGGCGGCAAGTGATTCACCTTCCTGCAAAATGATGCTATCATCACCTTTTGGCGCGCCGAGCACGAAATCGATGACTTCGATTTTGCCGTTTGCCGGCCGGCCGATACCTACTTTTATGCGCGGAAATTCCTGACTGGAAAGATGCGCGATGATCGATTCCATGCCGTGGTGCCCGGCGGCGCTGCCTTTTTCGCGGACCCGTACTTTTCCCGCAGGCAGATCCAAGTCATCAAAAATAATTAACAGCTGCTGCAAAGATATTTTGTAATAGCGAACGATTTTTCCGATTGCAACGCCGCTGTCATTCATAAAGGTGAGTGGTTTCACAAGCAAAATAGTTTCATTTTCAAATGTGCCTTGCGCCACACTTGCCTGAAATTGGCTGTTTTTCCACGAAAGATTCAGCTCGCGCGCAATGGAATCTACCACATGAAACCCGGCGTTATGCCGTGTTGCTTCATAACGCGACCCTGGGTTTCCTAAACCGGCAATTATTTTCATACGTATAATTATTACATCTCAGATTAAAGATATCAATGCACAATGTGGCAGAATCCTGAATAAAGTCTGCCTAGAGAGGCGCGCCGCCGCCAAACGTTAGGCGCTTGAACGGCGGCAAGATGCGCGGCATAGTATTAGCGCAAGGTTAAGTTGTTGTTTGGGCCGATAGTTACCAGCACAGTGCGGCCAACGCTGGGCCATTTTTTGAAGACGGTGTTTATGCTATCAACCGTTACCGCTTCCACATCGCTAATTTCCTCATCAATTGTTTTCAGCCGGCCATCGATCAGCCAAGAATGCGGTAAATTCAACATGCGGCGCATAGTAGATTCTTCTTCGAGAGCTATTTGTCCAATGAATTTGGCTTTGGCGCGCTGCAATTCTTCTTCATGTATGCCGTCTTGTTCGATACTGTCAATTTCATGATAGGTTAAATCCAGTATACGCTGTGCGTTTTCCGGCGGAGTGACAAGAAATGCCAGCATCATGCCCAAGCCGTCAAAGGGATAAAATTGCGTAACGGCAGCCTCTGCCAGCCCTTGGTGCGTAATATTCCAAAACATTCGCGAGCCGGATCCGTCGCCAAGAATATCCGCGCCGAGGCTTGCCGAGTAATAGTCAGCAGATTGCTCGGATGGGAACGGATACCCAAAAATAATATATTGCTGCTTCAGATCTTTGGCGATATGTTTCAAGCTGGGTTCTGTAACAAATGGCGCCGCGGTTCTGCCGAATTCGCCGGAAGACCAGCCGCCGCAAATTTGCTCAGCTTGCGCAACGGTTTTATCCCAATCGATTTTGCCGGCGACTGAGAGAATCAGGTTATTGGGGGAATATCGCTGGCGGTGATATGCGCGCATTTGCTCTACCTGCATTGCGCGAATGCTTTCGGTCGTGCCGATGACATCGTGATCGAGGGACGTACCGGAGAAATAGGTTTGAAAAAATCTTCGGCTGGCTACTTGTGAAGGATTATCTTCGCCGCGGCTGATCTCGGAGAGAATGACTTCGCGTTCGCGAATAAAATCATCTTCTTGCAGTGTGGGGCGCATCATATCGGCGAGCAGTTCAATGGCGGCCGGCGCTTCTTCACTGAGGGTACGCGCATGGAAAACAGTTTCTTCAAAACTGGTATAGGCGTTAAATTCGGCGCCCATACGGTTAAACGCCAAGGTAATATCATCCGCGGTTCGGGTATTCGTCCCCTTAAAAACCATATGTTCCAGGAAATGTGAAATCCCATAAATATCTGGGGAGTGTTCATCACGCGAGCCGGTGCGCACGTAAAAAGCTGTAGCAACTGATTCCATATCGGGCATGGACTGCCCTAAGATCTGAAGTCCGTTAGGCAGGGTGTGCATATGAAATGTATTTGCAGATGAGTTGGCCATGCCGAAAACCTCTTCCAAAAGTGAAATTTGTATCATTCATATTGTATCACGGGCGTATTTGCTTTGTGATGGATTTTTCGATGAGTTACCGGCTAATCGGAGATTTTTGTTTCGTGTTCAACATATTTTTGCCGACCGCGCACATGGATTTATATGCGCAAGCGGCGCACACTGCGGGATTTTGGCTGCGCAATTCCGGGCCTTTGGCTTCGCTGTTTCGCATTGCCTGCAAAGTTTCAACTGCAATAGCGTATACGGACCGGGTATAAGGCAGCCGCAGTTCTTTTGATTCATAGCGCAGCACAGCGGCAGTCGGCCGTTCGCCCAGCGCTTCTTCCGCCGTAAACAGTTCTGCCGCCAGCAGCGCAACATCACTTTGGCTGATTGCCGCCGGGGCAGCGCCGGAACGCAAAAGAATAACCTCCAGCTTATTGCCGTGTTTTTCCACATAACTTGGTTTCCCTGCGAGGCCGTATGCCCCGGCAATAAGGGGATCGGCGTTGGGGAGTGTACCGTCATACAGTATTTCACCTTTTTCCGGCAGCGTATCGCGCTTGGCCACTTCGTGCCTGGTAAGCAGAATGACGATGGCGCCAAACAGCAGCAGCGCGGTAATGCATGCGGAAAGAATTTGCTGAGCCATTGTTATTTACCCCAAAAGCTAACCAGCAGCGCCAAGATGAGAACTGCGGCTATAGCGGCAATGACAATGATAAAAGTTTGCGGATGTTCCCGATACTGTATTTTTGACGGCTGAATTTCGCTATATTCCGCTGCCGGCGCTGCTGTATCTGCCGCGCGGCCGTGCAAATCTTTCAGCAGCAGATATTCAGGGTTTTGCTCAAAATCTGGGCCATGCAGCGCCTTTAAAAGATCCAGCCGGCGGGCGAGTTCATCGGCAGACGCTGAGCTAAGGGGGTATTCGCGATCGTACCACCACGCCAGCCGGCATTCATAGAAACGGGCTAATTCTTTGGTTGTTATTATTCGTTGTGACATAGAAATCGACGGGAATCCTTTCCATGAAATTTATACTGTATTGTGGCGTTATTCCAGACCAAGCTCCGGCGCGATAGACTGCATTGCGGCGATCACAAATGAAATATGCTCCGTTAGATCTACCCCAAAATCCTCGGCGCCGCGAATAACATCCTCGCGATTTACGCCGCGGGCAAACGCCTTATCTTTCATTTTTTTGCGGACAGATGCGGTTTCAAGGCTCATGATGCTTTTATCGGGCCGCACCAGCGCAGCGGCGGTAACCAAGCCAGTAATTTCGTCACAGGCGTACAATGCTTTTTCCAAAGGTGTACTGCGCGGCAAATTATTGGCGTCATTATGCGCTAAAATCGCCTGGATAATTCGGCTGTCATAGTTGCGGCTGCGCAGCCAATCTGCGGCAATTTGCGTATGCTGCCGCAAATCGGGAAACTCCTCATAGTCGCAGTCGTGCAGCAAACCGGTAATGCCCCACAGATCTTGATCTTCGGAGTATTTGGGGGCATAAGCGCGCATAACGGCCTCGACGGAGAGCATATGTTTCCGCAAGCTATCTTGTTTTACATGTTCGGTCATAAGGTTCCAGGCGTCGGTTCTGGTGGGATGTGCAGGTTCCATATGCAATTGATTTTTTCCTTATCTATGTATATTGGTAACTACTCAGAGGGTTTTGACAAGGTCTCCATTAAGCAAAAGATACCGCGCGGTATTGAAAATCAGGCAGCAAGGGTGACCGCAAGGGTCGCCCCTGCCGGATTGCATGTCCGCAGGTGTACCGTGCAGGGTTTCAATTATATATAAAATAGGTATTTGGGGATACCCCAAACCCCGCGCAAGGGGCTATCGCCCCTTACGAATCCCAGGCTGTTGCAGCTTCGCTGTCGTTAGAATAGCCATTCCTAACTTTACCTTTTGAGTAGCTATGTATATTGTACAACGCCTAAACCGGGTTTATCGGGCAGATTTAAAGTACCCTGCTGAATAACGCAGCCTTTAAAGGGATCTTCGGCAAGCAGCAGGGCGCCATCCAAATCGATTTTATCGGCTAAAGGCGCGGCGTGAGCCATAGCAGTAATTGCGAGTGATGATTCGATCATACACCCAAGCATAACTTGCATGTGCAAAGCGTGCGCGGTGTGGATCATTTTCACTGCGTGGGAGAGACCGCCGCATTTCATTAATTTAATATTTATGCCATCTACGGCTTCGGCCAGTGCGGGGATATCTTGAATGGTAACACAGCTTTCATCGGCAAAAATTGGAATAGGGCTATGTTCACGGATGTAGCGCAGCCCGGCGTTATTGCCCGGAGGAATGGGTTGTTCTACCAGTTCGATATTGTATTTTGCGAATTTTTCGCACATTGTAACGGCTTGTGAAACCGTCCATGCGGCGTTTGCGTCGACTCGCAGCAGTGCATTTGGCGCGGCGGCGCGAACGGCTTGGATAATTTCCAGATCATTTTCGGCGCCTACTTTAATTTTTAAAATCGGCCAGTTTTGCAATTGCGCGGAGCGGCGCGCCATTTCTGCGGGTGTGTTTAATGGCACTGTAATGGATGTTTGCGGTGCGCGCAGAGGATTTAATCCCCAAAGGGTATACAGGGGGGCGCCGAGCCGTTTCCCGAGCAGATCTAACAATGCGGAGTTGATAGCTGCTTTTACACTGGGATTGAACCGCAGAATTTGCTCCATTTGCTGATCGATATCATCGATATACAGCGGAGCGGTTGTGATATGCGGTGTTAAGGTTGCAATTGCAGCCATTGCCGATCCGACAGTTTCGCCGTAGTACGATTTTGGCGCGCATTCACCGACACCGAATATATCGCCATCGCGAATAGTGACCAAGATATTTTGCGCCAACGTTTGAGTTCCGCGCGAAATGCGAAACGGTTCCGCAAGCCGCATATTTAGCGGCTCCGCTGTAATCGATAGCATAATAAATTGCCTTTCGTTAAACGCGCTGCGCCAGCGTAAGCGCGATTTTTTCATTAGTTGAACGAAACGCGGCAAGTTCCCGGCGGATCATTTTGCGCAGTGACCAGCGTTCGCCGTTTACCTCAATTATTTTCTCGCGAATATCAGGCGCGGAATTATGGGTAAGCAGCAGGCATTCTTCGTGAATAGAATACAGCCGTTCAAACGTTGGGCCGGGCAGTGATTCTAATCCGGGCCGCTGATTTGCGCTCATCAAAGAAAGCAGTTGCAAATCGAGCTGCGCCAGTGAATCCAAAAGCTCGTTGACGCTTGGCTCATTGGGGCTTGGTCTCCAATTTAAGATATCATCAGTTTGTTTTTGCACTTGTTTGCCGATATCTTGCAAAGCGTAACTGGAAAGCGCCACAGACCAATCGATATCATCTTGTGAAACAGGCTGTGCGTCTGTTGAAAAAAACGCAGTAGCTACGGTTCCATTTACCGTGGTATCGGCAATTTTTTCTGCAACGGAAAGTTCAACTTCACTCGACATGGTGGGCGTTTCAGAGTCTTGATAGCTAAGCCAGCGGAAATAATCGGGTACGGCGAGGCGCATGCGAAAAAGGCACTCATCTTCACTGCTGCCATAGGCGCTGCATCCGGGCAAATCGGGGGCGTTAGCTTCCACCACGCCATTTGGGTACACTTCAATATTAATACTATAGTGCATGTTCATGAGGCATACTGCTCCAATTAACAATCGATAAAACAAGATGTATTCTGCCGCAGGGCAAGCAGAATATTTATTGTTTTATGCAATATTGTGTAGATGCTCCGGGAACAGCGCAAGGCAAAGTGAGGAAACTGCGGTGTTTCCGGAAGTTCACAAAAACATCAGGCTGATTTGGTTTGCAGCTTTTTAAATTTTGCGCCACTCATTTCACCGAGGCCGATAAGGGCGATTCCGATAACGAGGTGCAAAATTTCGATAATCCAATGGCCGTTATCCGGCAGAATATTTGCCTGATACAAACCAAAAAAATACGCTGCAATGCCAAGAACGATTGCTCCGGCGGCCAGCCCGGGAGATCCGCCGCGCATAGCTTGAGCGGAACCCAAAACAATAACCGAAAGGGCAACAATAACACCGGAGGTGATGTGAATCAGGAGCACAGTATTATTATCCGTTAAGTTAGACGCAAAGAAAAAGATAATACCTAATACTAATACGATGGCTCCGAAGATACGCACACCCATAGCGGCGACGCGAACGAGAATATTCATAAAAAAAACTTGGTTTCCTTCAATGCGATTCTGACGAATGTATTTATGTCAGTTATTCTTAGTATATCATGGAAACGTTTAATGAGTGGGAGATATGAATCAAACTTTCTGGATTGGCAGATTAATAGGCTGCGGAACAAGCGCCTATCCGGGGAGATATTTTGATAAATTAGCCATTGCACTGGACAATAGCTTGGGAATGGTGTATAATACACCTGTATGATTTTTAATCAATACATAATTTCGCGGGAATAGCTCAGTGGTAGAGCGCCTGCCTTCCAAGCAGGATGTCGCGAGTTCGAGCCTCGTTTCCCGCTCCAGCCCTCTTACATACTCGGTTCCTCACCATCTTGCCTTGGTAAAAAACGATCACCTGCATAATGTATTATTTTCTTGTTTAGGGAAGCGCAACTCTATAGCATCAGTTACCGCACGGTACACATAAATCGGGGATACATCCCAAAATTGTAGCGGAGTTATTGGGACATAGTTCTGTGATGGTGACATTAGACACGTATTCACATGTAACGGCGCCCATGTTGGGGGTAGTAAAAAAAGTATTTGAGACACAATTTGTGCCACAAAAAAGTATGGAAATCAATCCAACGTCGTCAAAATCGTCGTCAATATCATTTAGAGAATTGACAATCCAAGAAGAAGAGGAGCATAACCAATGAATTTTCCAAGAGTTCTGGTAGGTGGGGCCGACAGGAATCGAACCTGCGACACATGGTTTAGGAAACCAATGCTCTATCCCCTGAGCTACGGCCCCGGCAGTGCCTTTTTGGCTCTGGGCCATAAAGACACTGTAAATATACCACATAATCTCCTACATTCGCCACAATGAATCGTATAGATCGCACATTTGAGGATATGTTACACCAAAAGACTTGCTAAGGATCTGTGTTATGCTGTTTTCTCTAATTGTGATTCTTTTTTCAGCAGCTTTATCAGCGCGGTAACAACACCTGGGTCGAATTTTTTCCCCATCTGTTCGCGTATTGATTGCAGTGTTTCTAATTGAGTAAACGGCTGCCGGTAGGGTCTTGGTGTTTGCATAGAGATATAAGAATCTGCTACGGCTAAAATACGCGAGCCAAGCGGAATTAATTCACCGCGAACTTGATATGGATATCCGCTGCCATCATAATTTTCATGATGATAGAGCACAATTTGCAATGCGCCTTTCAATACATCAAGTTTTCCTAAAATTTCAGCGCTTTTCTTGGGATGTTCGTGAATTAAAGCTAATTCCTCACTGGTTAAAGAGCCTTCTTTTAAAAGTATTGATGTTGGGATAGATATCATTCCGATATCACATAACAAAGCGGCCAAGCGAATATGACTCGCTTCAATTGGCGGCAAATTCATTTCAATCGCAATATTTTCCGCGTATTTTGAAATTTCAATGGAGTTGCGCATCGTTAACATATCGCGGATGTGAGTAGCTTCTTGCAGCAGATCGATAGATTGTGAGGTTACTTTCGACGCAAGTTTCCAAGTGTCTGTTAATTGCGCTTGTAAACTGGCATTTTCATCAAAAGAATATAACAGTGTAGCGCTCATAGCAATAATATTTGCTTCAGAACGCGCCGCCATAATTATTTCCTCGGAAAAACCTCCTTGCTCTTTGCGGCAAATAATAATTTGTGCAATGCAAATATTTCTCATTATTACTGGAATCGCAATCATAGTGTTTAATGTCAGGTCTTTAGCCAATCTTGTGGAGTATTTTACCATTTCACTACTTGTTTTGGCTTCAATTATACGCAAATTAGCGGCGGATTCTACAAGAAAATCCTCTTGAAAATTTTCAAGTTCCGACTTTTTGAATGGCATATTTACTTGGTCGTTGCTTAGTCCATTTGCTCGTGACCATGTCCAGTCACTTGTCCAAAGCGCTTCAGCTTGAAAGGTGTATTGTTTAGATGTAGGGTCTTTGAAAACATTAAGGAATAAAATAAAATCTGCTTGGCAAATTCGGCTGAGTGAGCCTGCTGATTCTGTAGCTAGTAAGGATAGTTGGGGATTAGGTTCATCAATGGATCGGGAAAAGTCATTAATTTCCTTCAAAATTTCCCTTGATGTTCCCTTCATTTGCAATTGTGTAACCGTGTTTTCAAATGAATTTAATGTCGCCATTGTTTGAACAGGCAAAATATTCGCAGGTGATTTTGCGCTGCCTGCCAGCGTCTGTGGCGCCATTGTATACATCCATGTTGTAATAACTTCGGAGAGCATAACGCTGAATTGCGCTGCGTCGGCCGTGTTATCAAATGCGTTGACAAAACTTTTGTCAGATATTAATATAATGCCGCAGAGTGTGCTATTACAGGTAATTGGGACAATAATTGCATTTCCCATTATTTTGTAACGCGAATATAAATTTGTTTGCAATGAAGGATTCAGATCTTTGAGGAACCACCATTTTTTATGAGAATGTTCAAAATGTTTCAGATGCTGATAAATTGCTGAAATCAACTCTAACATGTTATCTTTTGGCAGTTCCGGTTTAGTATGGATGTTGTTGATATTACTGATTTCCTGCTTCAAATCATGGGCATATTGCAGCAAAACGATGTCTCGCACTGGGCCGATAGCAATGACTAAGTTCACTCCAGTAATGGATTCGGAAATAACATTGGTAAATGCGGCTAATAATTCATCAACAGAATGAATGGAGTTCATATGGGAGTGAAAATCACTTACCACTTGCCTCCAAAGCTGTATATTTTGAAATCGTTTACCAAATTGAGAAGATACATCTATTTCTGCGCCATTTGTTGTAGACTCGACGGTTTTTTTGCTTTTTGTTATTGTACTTGCAACATAACCACCTCCAATTCCAATAAATAACGCGATAATTGTAAGAAGCCATTCCATTTCTTATTCTCCCGAGTAGTTTATCTTAAAATATGTGTTCAGAATGAGTGTTCCTTTTTATACCTTAAGACTGTTTATTTGATTATAAACAATTCCCGTTCACACATATCGGCAGAATAAATTTTTTCTGAAGGGGGTAAAAAACATCACAAAAGAGACGTTAATTGCAAAACTATACACTGCTATTGATTGGCTATGGCTGACATTCCCATTCCCGCCAAGAATGCCCGTCTCGTGAAAAAATTTGATAGGCTGCTTGGATATTTGCGGTTGCGTTATAAGGCGAATAATTGCGTTCAGAGGTCGAATACCACGTTATTGGGTAGAGTATTTGAAATACCCCTTCAGCGTGGCTGCCCAAAATTGCGATTGGATTCCATGCGTTGGGATCGTAGCCCGATTCGCATTTCGATACCGCTAAAGCGCCCGGCGCATATACGCCAAACACGCTGTTAATTTCACTGATAATAGCCGCCGCGCCGGGATTCGGATATGATCCTCCACCGCCATAATTATATTGCGGCGCTGAGGTTGCGGTTGGTAGCGGGGTTGGTGTTGGAGGTGTATATAATGCGCCGCTGGCAAAAAATGAGTGCATGGATACGGTCAATGGGGTACCGGAAGGCGTAGAAGCATAAAGCGCAAAAATAGCCAGCAATGCAATCACAGATACAAATGCGCCGTTTAACGCCTTTGATCGCGGCATGGTTCTATGAAAAATGAGGCGCTCTACCCGCGGTTTTTTTGTTGTGCCTGGGATAATCAGCAAACTGCTTCCGGAAGAATCTTTCGACGATATCGGCGCAAGTTTGCCGCTGTTTTTGGATATTTTTTCCGGCAGATTTGTTTTTCCGGTGGAGTCTGCAGATTCTGCGCGGATTTCCCCTGAAACATAGCTGTTATTCGCGCTTTTTATTGGGGGCAGCGCCGGTTCGGTTGCCGCCGGATTATCATTTTGCCATGATGTATTTTCTGTTTTTGCGGTTTTCCCGGTTATATCGCGAAAATCGCCCTGAGAATCAAAACGCATTCACTGCCACATCCTTTACAACTAACACTCTCTTAACACAGTATCACGAAGTTTCAAGCATGCGAATAGGCTTTGGCCAAATATTACCATAGTATATGTTCATTTTAATCATAACCAACAAAACAAAATATCCGCTCTTCAAAAAATGCGCATCGGCTTTTGCCCCACGTATGAAGCTTTGCCGGCTGCTATACTTGCAACCACGTTTCGCAGCGCGCTACGGAAAAGAAATTTTATTGCCGGCAATTGCAGAACGCGCTCTGGCAATATCTCGCACGGCGCCGGCAGACTCAAACAGCTTCAACGCTTCTGTTAATAGGAGATTCTCCTGTTCAGAGGATCCGCCGATTTTCTGCCAATATCCCGCTAAAACATATTGTGTGCGGGCAATTTCCCATTGGGTTTTTAATTCAGTAAAAATAGCCAACGCTTTTTCCAAACGCTCGCCGGCTGAATTTAGGAGATCCGGTTGATTTTGCGCCATCAAATAAATTGCATAAGCCCGTAACGCCTGCCCATATGGTTTGCGCGCGCCGGATTGTTCGCAAATTCTTAAAGTTTGCTCGCCGAATTCGTGAATTGTGGACATATTTCCCATGCGCGCCGCCAATTCTAACCGTTCAGCTAACAGCGCCGGATAACTGTGTTTACCTGCGCGCAGTGTAAGCGCCGTTTGCAAAATAGGCTCTGCTTCGGTGTACTTTCCCTGCGCAATAAAAAAACGCGCGCGGAATAATCCGTTGTATTGGGTATCTTCCGAATAAGGCAGATCATCCAAACTGTGCAGCGCCTGATGCGCTAAATCTATTTTACCTATTTTAATGAGCGCTGTGGCATAGGCTAAAATTCCCCAGCGGTAATGATTTTGGAGCACAATTGATGTTTTAGGGCCAATTTTCAGCAGCTTCTCTCCGGTTTTTGCAGCTGCAATCCAACGATCCTGCTCATATTGCGTAATAAGAATGCGCTGCAGCGCTTGTGCTTGAAGCAGCTCATTTTCAATTGCAGTTGCCATTTCCAGTGCGGTTTCCGCATGCTGCAGCGCTTGTTCATAGGCTCCGGTTATTTGGTGCCCCATACTTACTTCACAGTGAATATCTATAACCTCACTGCGATCTTCAATGTGATTTGCCCAAAACAAACGCCGCGCTTGGCTGCGCAGATATCCCAATAAATCTACCCGGACGGCAAGCAAATTTCCCAGCGCGTCTAATGCTTCAGATGCCTGCCGGGAAGCCGCGCGTTTTTCTGCCAGCGCCACTGCTTCCTCTGCGCAGTTTATTGCTTGCTGAATCTCTGCCGCGCCGCGTTTTTCTGGCCAAGACCACCAAAAAAAAGCTGTTGAGGTGAGCATTGCGGCGCGTTCCAGCGAATCATCCTCATTAACCAATTCCGCTAATTTTAAACCTTCATTTAAATAGGTTTGCATTTCCTCATGCGCGGGCAGGCTGGAAAACCAGCTGGAATATCGCGCCGGCAAAATAACCAGTCTGCGATAAATCGAAATGCCCAATTCAATTGATTCATTTGCTGCTGGTTCGGTCGATGTTGTTTGCAGCATAAGCCGATAATTGCGCAGCGCTTCGCGATAATCGTTCCAGGCAGCGTTGCCTTCAGAGCGGAGCGTTCTGGCGTCGCCGCGCTTTAAAAAAGCGGTCAGTAGCAAAGTGTTTTCCAAAGGGCGCGCATCCGCCAAAAGATTAATTTCGCGTGTATACAAATGAATTGCTGTTTTAGCGCTGAAACGCTCTAATGCTTTTTCAGCCGCGCTGTCTAAATACCGCATAATTTTTGCGCGTATAGCGCTAGCGTGCGCTGTATCGCGCGAACGCGCTAAACCTGCCTGCCGGTAGTATTCTTCATAGTGATTTGCAAGCAATTCTGCGTTATCTTCATCATTGCGACGCGGCTGTGCTTCCAGCCATTGCGCAAACCGTTCGTGCTCATGTGCGCGCCGCGCCCGTGGAATCAGGTCATATGCTACATCGCGTGTCAGCACATGTTTAAACATATAAAGTGTTTCAGTTTGCAATGGGCTTCGCAGCGTTTCATGTACACGAACAATCAACTCTCGGGCAATCAATCGCTCTAAACTTGCCGGCAGCGTTTCCGGCGCGATGGCTTGCGCAATTCCTAATATCGCCGCCGGCCAAAACGTTCTGCCGATGATTGCCGCATGGAATAGAATGTCGCGATCTTCCGGATCCAGCAGATCGATGCGCGCCGCCAACGCGCCTTGTACGGTATCGGGAATAACCGGAATTATCGATTCAGCAGTATCGTTCCAGTTAGCTGAAACTTCCCAAACACCGGTGGCGTTTTGTTTAATAATTTCTCGATCCGTCAGCATTCTGATAATTTCCTCTAAAAAAAATGGATTCCCTTCAGCGCGATCCAATATATTTTGCCGCAATTCCACCGGAACAGAGGAATTTTGCAATAATGTATCAAATAAAAGTTCAGTGTCAGATTCAGAAAGCCTATCAAGAGTGATCAGCGCGAAATTATTTTTGCCGGATCCCCAAGAGGAACGCCGCAGTAAAAACTCTGGGCGCGCCGCCCCTATTGCAATAATTGCGCCTTTAGCGCGTTCCGCGATATGTTCAAATAAGTCCAACAGCAGGTCATCCGCCCAATGGATATCGTCGATAAATAGAAGCAGCGGGCCGGATGCGCTGATTATTTCAAAATATTCCCGCCAAGCGCGGAACAATTCGCGCTGTAATGTTTTCGGGTCTTTAGCTAAATTTTCTTTTGCGTCTGCCATATTTAATCCGATGGCGTAAGCAATATAAAGTAAAATCCGCTCTATTTGTTCTTGCGAACCGGTTGAACCCAGCCGCTGTTGTATATCTTCGCGGATAATCTGCTGCGCCTGCGGCAATGAATCTGCGTTTGTAAGGGAGTAAAAATTGCGGATCATTTCGGCAAGCGGCCAAAAGGTTACATCTTGTCCATATAAAGCGCAGCGCCCCATCATCACCTGAAGATCTGAACGAACTCGCAGTTCATGCGCGATGAACTCCCGCGCTAGTCGAGTTTTTCCGGAACCGGGTTCGCCGATAACTGCAATGTATTGCGGTTTGCGCTCTACACAAGCGCGCTGCGCAACACTGCCCATAAGGGTAAGTTCGCTGTCTCTGCCAATTTGAGGAGTTTTCGGAGTATCTAAACTGCCGATGCGCGCTACTGGCACCGGATTGGTGTCGAGCATTCGAAGAGCGCGCCAAACTTGGATTGGCTTGGGTTTGCCTTTAAGCTCAACCAAGCCCAGCGGCGCATATTCAACAATACTTTGGGTAGATCGCCAAGCGCGCGGCCCTACCACCACCATATCGGCTCCGGCAGTTTGCTGCAAACGCGCAGCTACATTTACTACATCTCCTGTTACTATGAAATCGGATCCTTCAGACGCAGTGACAGAAGCGGCGACTTCACCGGTGTTTATGCCGATGCGTATTTCCCATTTTTTTGCGGTGGGATCTTCCATTAGATGTTCGTCATTAAAAATCTGAAGTTCCTGCAGCATTTCTAAGGACGCGCGTATTGCTCTGGCGGGGTCATCCTCATGCGCGCGCGGCAACCCAAACACACCCATTACTGCGTCGCCAATAAATTTTTCTACCAACGCGCCATGCCGCCGCAGCGCGCCAGACATTACCGAAAAATAGCGCGCCAGCAATTGCCGCAGATCTTCGGGATCCATTTGGTCTGCTAATTCGGTGGATCCGACTAAATCAGCAAACACAATCGTCACTACGCGGCGTTCTTCTCGCTGAGATTGCAGTTTGGCTGTCTGTTCGGTTAGATTAAGACCGCATTGGTTGCAAAATCGGGACCCAGGCACAATATATGCGCCGCATCTGGGGCATTCCAGTGAGCTAAAAGCTGCTGAATTCGGCAGCTTCGGCGCCGGTTTGCTGAATTTTCTGATCCATCTCATATCTGTTTCTGTCAGCCTCGATTGTCAGATTATCCGCTTTCATGCATCAGGCAAAAAGATAAGATGCGCCGGCGGTTATTCAACCGGCAAATCTTTTCTGCTGCCCCATTCGTTCCACGAACCATCATAGTTCGCATAGTTAGTGGCGCCGATTAGCTGCAAAGCAAATAAAACAGAGGTTGCAGCTACTCCGCCATTGCAATACGCAACCAACCGTGTTGAACTATCATCTGTTTGTATTCCAGATTCAGTAAATTCCTTACGCAAAGCATCAGGAGGAAGGAACGTACCGTTTTCGGGGTGAATCAGCTTTTCTCTTGGGAAGCTGATGGCTCCGGGAATATGGCCTCCGCGGCCGTGCGACCTGCGTTTGCGGTTATAATATTGATCTTCGTCGCGGGCGTCTATTAAGGTAACACCGCTATTGGAGGCTCTGCGGGTGAAATTCAGCACATCCTCAACGGTAGTGTTTAGCGCCGGCTGTATATTGGGTGTAAAAGAACCGGAGGGAAATTTAGGGATATCTGCGGAAACAGGCTTATTTTCGCGCCGCCATTTGCCAAATCCGCCATTCAGCACACCGGTGTTTGTATGGCCGAAGTAGTTCAGCGCCCACCACAGGCGGGTTGCAAACTGCATGGCGGGGTGTGCGTCATACGCCACAACAAATGTGTCATCCGAAATGCCGTATTGCTCCATAATTGATTTGAATTTCGCGGGGTCTGCCAATTGCGCCGGGACGAGATTATTGAGATCGACAATATCCTTGGTCCAATCCAAATAAATAGCGCCGGGGATATGATCTTGCAGATATTCTTCTTCAGCGCCGGTATAACTGGAGTTATCCACGCCATCTTCGATTGGAGTGGTTCGTACATAGCCGCGCATATCAACAATGCGGACCTGCGGGTTATGCAATTGGCGCAATAATTCATCAGTTTCAATTAAGATGGATGAGAAAACAGACATAAACGCTCCGTTCAAATGTGATGTATTTCGCCGTCGGAAAAAGCCCAGTTTTCCCATGCAGTTTCTTTAAAAACAACCATAACATCATTTGGGCGCACACCGGCGCGTGTTTGCAAATTACTGATAAGATTTTTTAGCAGTTCACGTTTTATTTTTACGCTTCGCCCTACGGCAAGCAGAATTTCAATCATCATAAACTGGTCGGAACGCGGTGTTGTCAGGTTTGGATAATCGCGATCAAAGAAAAATTGGTCGCTCTCCAGTTCAATAAAACGCTGAAACCGGTCTTTTTCGGGGACACCAACGCTCATCAATGCGGAGTGCGCGCAATCTCCTAAAACTTTTTTTTCATCTGCTGTTCGGCCTTTCAGCAGAGTAAAGGTAATAAACGGCATAACGCAAAAAATGCTCCTTTCAGGTCTTGCTTATACTGTACCACAAGTGTAGCTCTGGTGATCAATTGCGCTGTGCAGTTAGTGTATGCACAAAAAACCATTGAGATTTTCGCGCTAGCGCAATAAGCGAATGGGAAATCTCAATGGTGAATTCTATTAAAAAAAGCAGGCTATGTTATTGGGTTTGTTGTTGGCGCAGCTTTATTTTAGTTGGGAACCAATTTGCGTCTTTCAGCAAAGTTACTATTCCCGGAACTAAAAATCCGCGAACAACAAATGTATCCAATAAAATACCGGTGGCAACCGTTACCCCTAATTGGAATAAATCACGCAGTGGCAATGTTGTTAAAACGGCAAATGTACCAGCCAAAATAAGGCCGGCGGAGGTAATTACGCCGCCGGTTCGGCTTAAAGCCAGCCGTACACCTGCTTCCAATCCAAGATTCGCTGTTTCCTCGCGCACACGTGTCATTAAAAAGATTGTATAGTCTGCGCCAAGCGCAACAAGGAAGATGAAGGTATACAGCGGCGCAGCGTAGGATAACCCTTCATCGCCTTGAATTCTTGTAAAGAAGAAGGATGAAATACCCAAGGCTGCGGCGTAGTTAAGCGAAACTGCCGCAAGCAAATATAGCGGCGCAACAATACTGCGCAGAAGCAGACCTAAAATAACTGCGATAATAATTAAAACTATGGGTATAATAAACGAAATATCGTTTGAGTTAACCGTGCGGGTATCGGCTAAAGTTGGGGTAATTCCAGATAATCCGATAAAGGATGTTTGCAAGCCGGCGCTCTTTGCAGCATTTTGCACAGCGGTTAGCAGCGGCTGCATCGTGTCGAGCGCTACAGTTCCATAGGGATCAGTTTTAAGAGTTACTTTAAGAGATACCGTTGAATTATCCGCTGAAACAAATTGCGTTGAAGCAGCATATAATCCTATTATTTCAGGATTGATTGCTGATGAAGGCGGTCCGCTTGATCCGGTTGGCGCGCCGGAGGATGAAGACACTGAGTATTGCCCCGAGCGAATCGCTGATTTTATTGCATCTGGCAATGCGGCAAAATCACTTTGCAGCGTACTTGGCGATATGCCAATAGATTGCCCTGAAGGCTGTGTTGGGCCGTCTGCTTCGGCGACATTTGGAGTTTGTTGCGCCGCAGTTGTCATTTGATCGATTGCTGTTAGCTGCTGATAGACACTGTTGCCTGGTTTTAATTGCACCACAATAGAAAGTGGCGCTAAAGTTCCCGGCGCGAAATGTTTGGCTAATATGGCGTAACCTTGGGAAGATTGCGTAGGCGCGCGTAATGCGGTTAACTGATTATATGCTGCCGGAACGCCGATATTGCCTAACGCAAAAATGCCCAAAAGCAATGCGCTGGAAACCGTAGAAATAATTGGGCGCTTCACAACAAAAGAGGCTATACTGGCCCAAAGACCTTTGCCGATATCATCTTTGGCAGTTTCAACAGTTGGTTTAGGTATAAACGGCCAAAACGCGGCTTTTCCTAAAATATTCATCAAAGCTGGTGTAAAGGTCAATCCAATCAACAACATAACGATGACCGAAATCGCCAGTAATGGTCCCAGTGTTTTATAAAATCCAAGTGTTGCCAGCAAAAGAACCATTAAAGCAAGCGCAACTGTGCCGGCGCTTGATGTAATTGCTTCGCTGACACTGGTTGTAGCGGTAACTAAAGCATTTCGACGATTAATAGTATGTTTTAATTCCTCACGATAACGCGCCACTAAAAATATGACATAATCTGTGCCGGCGCCAAATAACAGAACATCGCGAATTCCGGCCGCCTGGGCTGTAACGGAAAATGCGCCTTGTTTTACAATCAGCGCAATAATTGGGTCTGCTACTTGCATGGCAACACCAACGCTAATGATTGGCAAAAGCGCTAAAAGCGGTGAACGATATATCAGCAGAAGTAAAATCAAGACTAATGTTACTGTAGTAATTAAAATTTTGCCGTTGATGTTAGAAAATACTGAACCTAAATCAGCGATGACTCCGGCGGCGCCTGTTACCTTTACTTGCAATTGCGGGTTTGCTTTTGCCACATCTGTTGCATAGGTTTGCAATGCGCTGAGAATTTTCGATGAAAAAGTCGTATCACTGGGTGAGGCAGTTATTGCGGCGACGATTGTTAAAGTAGTTTTATCCGGAGACATAAGCTGAGATTCTGCCTGAGGGGTTGTCAGCGGTGAGATAACTGCTCCGATACTGCCCGGCCATGTAACCGGAATGCTGCCCGGATCGCATTTATATTGAGACTGCTGAGCAGCAGGAAGCAGCCAGCACGCCATTTGATTTGCCTGAGCAATATCTTGAGAAGATAAACCTTTGGCGTCATAGAAAACGATAATGGCCGGCAAATCATTTTGCTGGGGAAACTCTTTTTGTAAAATTTGCGCCGCTTTTACTGATTCTTGGTTTCCAATGGAACTTGTTGCATTATTATCATATAAACTGCTTAAACTTGGCGCAGTAAGATTTAAAACCACCGCAAGAAGTATCCAAATTCCGATTGTTATCCAACTTCCGTATTTATGGATTACTGCGCGGGAAAGTTTGTTGAGTAAACCTTGTTCGTGCATTATAGAGCTTAAAACCTTTCAAATATATAGTACTCTGTGGTAAATTACCGGCCTGGCAGAAAAACATTCACCACAGTAAATTATTATCTATCGATTGTTATAGCAAAAAAACGTAAGGGTTTGCAAATTCTATGACAATTTGGCAGATGAACTCATTCTTGTATTTCAGGGGAACAACATTTTGCCATTAGTTGCAAAAAGGCAATAATTGGTGGCCGGGCGGCAAGGGCGACCGCAAGGGGCGCTCCTACCGGAATGCAGCGCCTCATGTGTATCGTGCGGTGATTCATTCTTAACACTGTATTTGGGGGGCGCCCCATGCACCTTACGAATACTCGGTTGTTATTTGAAGAACTATTCCTGGCTTTATCATCTGAGCAGTTACTGTTGAATTGCGAGATTCTTTAATAAATGTATTGAAGACGGAAAAATTAACCCATTCAAAAGTGGATTGCAAGCAGGATGCCGCAGTAATTTTTACTGCGGCCGGTTTTACAGAAACGCTAAATCTGACCGAGCAGGTATTCCGTGCAGCGCATGTGCGGCAAGGACGGCGTTTTTAATAGCAGAAGCTAACACATTTGCCGCCATTGCGCCATACATTGTCAACCGCGTTGAATCAATTTCATATCCTTCATTGGGGCGATGCGCCGCAACAAAAACTGTGTCACCATCGTGTGGTGTGTGCGCCGGGCGGGTAGTTAACGCTAATCCGTCGTGCGCCATTTGGGCAATTTTTGCTGCTTCGGATTTATGAAACTGCGCATTGGTGGCAACGACCGCAATGGTGGTGTTTTCGCCCATCTGCGATTGATGCTGCATAGCAGCCATCACATCGGTCATCCAGCCATCACCTGCGGGTGCGCGGGCGCCGGCTAAAATTTTGCCGGTTTTTTCATCATAAATATCCCCAACGGCGTTTACTGCGGCGATTGCGCCGATGACAGTGCCATCGGCCATAACGACGCTGGCGGTTCCTAATCCGCTTTTTACCGCAAATTGCGGACCAGCCCATTTGCCAACGGTTGCTCCGGTTCCCGCGCCAGCCACACCAACGGGAAACACTCCGCTGACGGCGTTCAACAGCGCTCTTTTACCGGACTCCTTATCGGGTCTGACAGCGAAACTGCCGACACCAAGATCAAAGATTGCAGCGGCCGGCACTATTGGAACCTTTACCGGGCCGACACTATACCCAACGCCCATGCGTTCCAATTCATCCATAACGCCGCAAGCCGACTCTAAGCCAAACGCGCTTCCGCCGGTTAACACAACTGCGTGCAATTCCTGCATCATACTAACCGGATTTAACAGATCGGTTTCGCGTGTTGCGGGGCCGCCGCCGCGGACATCTACCGAACCCAGGAATGGGCCATTAAAACGGACTACGGTGCAACCAGTGCCGGCGTCAAGATTAGTATCATGGCCAACTAAAACGCCCGGCACGTCGCAAATATTATTCAGCCATTGCATTGCGTACTTCTTCAATCGTCATATCTTCTTCGGGCACAATCAGGTCGGAAGGCGCAACCTCATCATAGCTGAGTTCTGCGCCATGTTCGCGAATAAAGTGAACCAATTCGGTTAAAGACTTTTGAAAATCTGGTTCATTGTGGCTTTCAAAAGCTTCATGCAACGCGGTATCTAGCCGATCAATTTCGGGCGCATAGGAATCATCCAACCGAAACTGATTTTCGCCCATTATCCGAATAATCATTTATTTTTGCTCCTCTTGTGCGGAACTATCCTTAGGCGCATCAATAGCCTGTGCGTCTTTTACCGGTGGAAGCTGCCCTTGAACTTGCGCTTTCAATTGCGCCAGCTGTGAATCAACATTGCTGGAAGTAGAGAGTTGGGACAGCTGCCGATCGATATCATCCATATGCGGCTGACCGATTTCTTGCAAAGTGCCCTGATCGATTAATTGGTCCATAGCGTCGGCGCGGGCTTTCATATTTGTAACTTTATCTTGGGCGCGCTGCATTGCCAAATTTACATCTTTCATTTCCTCTGAAATGCCGGTGACGGATTCCTGTATTTTAACCTGAGCCTGCGCCGCATTGTATGTTGCCTTAACCATTTCTTTTTGTGTGCGGAATGCTTCAACTCTTTGTGACAGACGGCGTTCCATCTGCACAAACTTATCTTGCTGTGCTTTTAAAGACGTAATTTGATCATTAAAGGAAGTTATTTGCTGTTGCAGCGCTTCTTTTCGTGTTAAAGCTTCACGCGCAAGGTCATCTCTATTTTGTTGAACAGCGGTACGCGCTTGGCTATCCAGTTTTTCAATTTGCGTATTTACTTGCGCCTGCTGCATTTCCAACCGTTTTTCACTGGTGACAACGTCGGCGATACTTTTTCGCAGATTTTGCAGTTGTTCCAGCTGCTTATTATAAGAGTAGTCTAATGTTTCATTGGGATTTTCGGCGCGATCCATAATCGCGCTAAATTTTGATTTAATAAATGTTGAGAAACGGGATAAAAGCCCCACAGTTATATCCTCCGCTCATTCTGTTTCATCGAGTGATTGAAGCAGCCAAAAACTGCTTATATAGGTATTGTACTCATTTAGGTGAAACGCTAACAAGTTATCTTTTTCACATTTTGCTAAAAATTTAAAAAAGCTAAAGATTTACGCCTAAAACCTTTATTTTGCTAAGTTTTAGCAACATATGTACTTGGGTTCAGCGCAAAATCAATATTACACTATTGGTTTCACCGATTAATAATCGGCAATCAATCCAAGCATTCCAGTTTAGCAAACTCCATATCCAGCACGCGCCGGCCGATATTTTCGCGTTCAAAAAGCACTTCTACCATTGTGGATTGGCTGGTGTGCGAAATATCCAGCACAATACCCTTGCCATACACTTTATGCCGCACTCGCGAGCCTTTGCCGATTGAAACTTGCTGATGGCGTTCCTGTGCTTTACCTTCATCCCCAAGTTGCCTTTCCGGAGCAGATTTTCCAATTATTTGATTGGTGTACGATTCTGAACCGGCGCTTGGACGGGAAGTTCCACTATAAGACACTCTATCATAAGGCTGCGTTTCAAGTAACACCGAAGGAATTTCGAGAATAAACCGCGACTTTTCCATAATCATAGAGTTGCCGCCATAAAAAGATCTTCGAAAAGCGTGCAGCAAAAACAGACGTTTCATTGCGCGTGTTATGCCAACATACGCCAAACGCCGCTCTTCTTCCAATTGTTCTCTATCCTCAAGAGAGCGCTGGTGCGGCAAAACATTTTCCTCCATTCCGGCAATAAAAACAACCGGAAACTCCAATCCTTTGGCTGCATGCAGTGTAATAAGAGTAACCGCGTCGCGCTGTTCTTCCACAATTGTTGGATTATCCGAGCTGTTTTGCGCGATATCTGCGCCGCCTACGAGCGCTACGGTTTCCAGAAATGCCGCGAGACCTTCCTGGTCGCTAAATGGATTATCAGCGTAGGTTTTAGCGACGTTTTGCAACTCTAAAATATTTAAATACCGTTCTTCGCCTTCATCTGAACCATCACGAATTTCAGTTATATAGCCGGTGCGAACTAGCAATTCATCAATTAACTGAGCTACGGGTACTGTTTGTGAAATACCCTTCAACTGATTGATGATAGCGCCAAACGATAATACCGCTGTTTTTGCTGCGCTGCCTAATTGCGGATTTTCTTGTATGCGTTCACATGCTTCGGGCAATGTATATTGCTGACTCTGCGCCCAGCGAACGACTTCTTGCAGCGTAACCGGTCCGATTTTCCGCGTCGGAACATTAATAATGCGCCGGAAGCTCATTAAATCATTGGGATTTTCCAGCAGCCGCAGATAGGCGATTATATCGCGGATTTCCTTGCGTTCATAAAATTTGCGCGATCCGATAATTTTATACGGTACACCCAGCGCCATAAACTGATCTTCAATGGCGCGTGATTGTGCGTTGGTGCGATACATCACGGCGAAATCGGCCAATTTTAGATTTTCGGCTTGCGCTAATTTTTGAACTGTTTCGGCAATATATCTGCCTTCATGTTCCTCATTAAAAACTTCTTTTAACACAATTGGCGCGCCTCTGCTGAGCGTGGGGATTAGTTTTTTCGGCTTGCGGTTGCGGTTTGCCTGAACAACATTTGCGGCGGCGTCTAAAATAATGCCGGAGGAGCGGTAATTTTTCAACAGCATGATTTCTTTTCTATCTGGAAAATCCTGCTCAAACGAAAGTATATTTTGCGAGCTGGCGCCACGCCATGAGTAAATGCCTTGGTCTTCATCGCCAACAACGCAAATATTGCGCTGCGCTGTAAATTGCGCCGTGCTGTTTTCGGGCAGATTCCGCGGAGGAGTCGCTAAAAGACGCATCAATTCATATTGTGCAGTGTTGCAGTCTTGAAATTCATCTACATGTAAATAGCGGTATCTTTTTTGGGCGCGCAATCGCGCTTCTACATCTCTGCGCCATAAAGAGTGCGTTATAAAAATAAGATCATCAAAATCGACGGCGTTTTGGGATCGCAGTGCTTTTTCATATTCTTCATACACTCGGCCGGCAATTTCATCAATATATTTGGTAGTTTGCTCTAAAAACTGCCGTGGGGATTGCAATGCATTTTTTGCGCGCGAGATTTCGGCGCGAATGACGACCGGCTTAAATTTTTTTTCATCTAAATTTTGCTGCCGCATGCAATCCCTAATGATGGCATTTTGTTCATCATCATCTAAGATCGTAAAGTTTCTGCTTCTACCAAAATCTAAAGTTTCAATTTCACTGCGTAAAATTCTGGCGCAAATACTATGAAAAGTACCGATAGTCAAATTTTTCGCATGGTCTGGTGTAAGCACAGCCAAGCGTTCGCGCATTTCGCGCGCGGCTTTATTGGTAAAGGTAACCGCCAAAATATTCCAAGGCGGCACACCGGCGTTTTCGATGAGATAAGCAATTCTATAGGTAATAACTCTTGTTTTTCCACTTCCCGGCCCGGCGAAAATAATAACCGGACCTTCCGTAGTGGTAACTGCGGCGCGCTGTTCTTCATTCAATCCGTGGAGCAGGCCGTTTTGCAGTGTATGATTATCCATTCGGTGTTTGCCGTCTCTTTCGTTGCTTGCATCATGTAATACATCTAGCGCTTCCTCACAGTTTCCAAATGGCAAAGCGCAATTATTTCAGAACGCAGAAAAACTTCATGAATGATACTTTCTGCGTTGATAGTTGTTAACTGGCGAAAAATACGCTGTTTAGCTTTGTTCGTATGAAAACAAAGCAGCGTTAAAATCTTGCAGCCCTCTTTAGCATGATATGACTTATCTATTTTGATTGCAAATATGGCATGCGCTTGACGTATTGTCTGGTTAGGGTTATACATAGATCCTAGATCGATTGCAGATCATCCATATTCCATGGTAACATAGGGACATAAAGGTAGGTCAATATGCCGACCAAACATCTCGAACTTTCAATCAGAACCTATGTGTGTGAACACTGTGGGTTGGTGATAGATCGGGATCTGAACGCCGCTTCTCACTTGAAGTGGCTCTATACCGCCAGTTCGGCGGAAATCGACGCCTGTGGAGAGTTCGTAAGTCCCCGAGTGCTTGCACATGTGGCTGTCGCAAAGATGCAGGAAGAAAACACTGAAGAAGACAGCGCATAAGCGCTGTCCTATTTGGGTAAGTTTTTCAGAACGGTATACGATATTGCCAGCGAACACAAAAACGCAGTGTATCGTGTGAAATCTAAACGCAATTGTATTTATTACGGAGGTATACTCACCTATGTCAGAAAATCAAGATCCCGCCCATAGAAGATTTGAAATTCGTGGAATGTCGCGGGAACAAACCCAGCAAATTCAGCAATTGGCTGCGCAGATGGCTTCTCAGCAAGTGCAGCGGGCAATGCAGGCAACCAGCAATTTTATTACCACTGTTGTAGCATTGGTGTCATCCGCATTGGGTTTTGTTGCTGCATTGGCATGGAATAACGCAATCCAAACGTGGTTGGCGTCGATAGATAAAGTTTCTGTGACAAGTGTTGAAGGCGAGTTTATTTATGCGTTGGTGGCAACTGGTTTTGCGATTCTTGTGATTCTTATACTTGGATTTATTACATCGCGTATTTTCAAATCAGGGAAAAATCTGATTACATCCGGAAATTAATCACAGGGTATGTATTTGGCGCGGCAAGGGCGATCGCAAGGATTCACCCTTGCCATTTTGTATGTCCTCACTTGTACGGTGCAGTGTTTCTTTATAAAAAGAGATTTTGGGGCCACCTCAATCCCCACGCAAGGGGCTGTCTCCCCTTGCGAATCCCCGAGCTTTGTGGCCTCGCTGGAGTAAATGCGCCATTGCCAAACGCTTTGACAGCGGCGGCTGTGCGTCATACCATGTATAGGAGTGGTTGTATGCAGCGCATGCAGCCTTTAAGGCATCGCTTTTTTTTCGCAAGCTTTGCCTCATGATATGTTGTATCAGTAAAAGGAAATAGATTGTATGGCAGATATTCGCGCGGAAGCGCAAAAACATTTTGCAAAAGGCCGTCTTCTTGCCGCTGACGGTAATTTTGATGAAGCCGCTGAACAGTTTGTGCTGGCAGAATCCATGTTCCGGCAAATTCCAGATCCGCTTGAAGCAGGCTCTGCCCGCACCGAATTAGCTGAAACGCAACGGCAAAATGGAGCTATGGAACAAGCTTCAGCTAGCTTTGAACGCGCTATAGATTATTTTCACGAAGCCGGAGCCGTCTTGCCGGAGGCTCGCGCAACGCTTTCCTTGGGGCATGTGTATCGAATTCGTGGTTTAATCGATAAAGCTAAACATCAATATGAACATGCCGCGGCAATGTTCGTGCAGCAAGAAGATAAGCGCGGTGAGGCCGCTGTATATACAGCTATCGGTCACATTGAACGGCTGCAGGGGCATATAGACGCTGCGTTATCTGCGTATACTCAAGCTACTGCCGCTGCAATTGCCGCACAAATCAGTGAATTGCACGCCGACGCTTTGCGCGGATTGGGCGAAACGTTAAAATTAAAGGGCGATTTAGACCGTGCGGCAATTGCGCTGGAGGAAACTCTGAGCATTTATAAAGAAAATTATGATGGCTTTGGCGTCGCCGACGCAAGTATATCCCTTGGGAAAATTCAATTAGATCGCGGACATTATGAAACAGCGCAGAATCTTTTTGCCGATGCGCTGAAAAAAGCGCGTGCGCTGGAATATGAAATTGCCGAAGCGGACGCCATTTTATGTTTGGGCAAAACTGCCTTGGCCCAAAATGATCTTCCCCAAGCGCATGCGCTGCTGCGCCGGGGATTGGAAATGTTTGGTGAAGAGAAAAATGGTTTAGGGCAAGGAGAGGCAAACGCTGCTATAGGAGAACTATATTTGCGGCGATCTGAACTGTTGCAGGCAGTTACTGTTTTAGAACGCGCACAACGCGCATTTAAAACGATAAAAGATAGCTCCGGCTATGCCGATGTTACCTTGCAGCTGGCAGAAACCCAGCTATTTCGGTCGTTTATCCGTAAAGCAGCGGAATTATTTATGGAATCGGCCAAATCCGCAGAGGAAATGAACCGGCCGCACATGGCGGCGCGCGCACAGCTTGGTATTGCAGAAGTACACCGGATTCGCGGGAAAAACGCCGAAGCGAAAACGGCTTATTTGGCGGCAAAAAATATGTTTCAGCAAACAGGCGATTTTGCGGGACAAGGCAAAACTTTGGTTGGCTTAGCGCGGTTGGCGCTGAACGCTGGGCAGTTTACCGAAGCGCTGGCTTTATTAAATGATGCGCAAGGCAGATTGGAAATTGGAAAATATTATGCTACTCCGGCGGAATTGGCTTTGCTGCGCGGCGAAATTGCCGTTAGTATGGGGCAAAGATCTGTGGCGCAGCAGGAGTTTAGCTCTGCGGAAGTGTTCAGCAGAGAGCATGAACTGTTGTTTTTGCAAGCCGAAGCGCTGCGGAGTATTGGAGAACTTTCGCTGCTGAATGGGGATAATTCTACCGCAGTTAACGCATTCTATCATGCCGCTGAATTAAGCAAATCTAGCGAGAACCGCGCCGGAGAATATATGGCAAATGCCTTGCGCGGCAAAGCGCTGATTGCGCGTGAATTATGGCAGGAAGGTGTTTCTGTTATCGAGGAAACGTATGCAAATTTGCGTAAATATGAGCTGCGCCACTTTTTATGTGAGGCGTATATTGCGGCTGGAATTGGCAATCGTGGCAGACAGGAACGTACTTTAGCAGAGCTTTCATACGCCGAGGCCGGTGAGTTAGCTGCAGAACTGGATTCGCCGCTGCTTCGCCTGCAATGCTATTCCGGTTTGGCGCAATTGAAACTGGACGATGCTGCATATGCCCCTGCTGCAGAGCTTTTTTCTCAGGCGATAACAATATTCATCCAGTTGGTTTCCGGCATAGAAAATGAAAACGAACGCGCTGCTTTTACCGCTGAATATGCCTCGCTCTTTGCGGAGTCGCTCTATGCCGCGGTAATGGCGGAACAAGAATCACAAATTAAAGAAGTATCAGGTTTGTTTTTGCAATACGCCGGCTCTGCCGCTAAAACCGCGTTGCAATCACTGCTGGAGCAGCTTGAAGATTCGGTCAACGCGCTGGAAAAAGCGAGCGAAGATCAAGAGGAAAAAAGCCGCTTGAAACAGAACGCCAAAAAACTTGGCGCGCTGCGCAAGCAAGTTCGTAAGTAAGGTATTATTAACGCCACTCCCGGGAATGTAGACAGGTATTGACACAAGAGAACATATAAGAATATACTGGTGTTATGAAGCTGAGTGAATACGCCCGACAAATGGGAATGAGTTATAAAACCGCATGGCGGTGGTGGAAGGCAGGAAAACTGCCAGGATTTCAACAGGATACTGGAACGGTCATTG
>JAJYBV010000035.1 GCA_021778805.1 Chloroflexota bacterium
GAGCAGGCGACGTAATTCTCGTATGAGTTGGTCTCTTTCTGCCAACTGTTTTTCTAACTCTTCTACTCTTTGTTCCAGATTCATATTCTCATTATCGCACCTTTGTCAACCCTTGCTAGGCAGTTACCTTATTTCAATATGTTTTTAACGCTAAACCAAAGCTGACTTGTATATGATAAACAAACACATTGACAGGCTGCAAAAATTATCGGCGCAGTTTATCCAGTATCAAACCACTGAAGATCGCCCGGATGAAATTACAAATTGTTTAAGTTGGGTAAGCAATTATATCAGCGCCCATGCGCCTGCTGCACAAATTCATAAACTGGAGTCGCAAGGAAAAAAGTCCTTATTCATTACCCGCGAAACGTTACAGCCAAAAATTATTTTTTGCGCCCATTTAGATGTTGTTTCCGCGCATAACTCCAATCTGTTTACTGCAATTTGCGATTCAAACGGCCGACTGGTTGGCCGCGGCGCAGCAGATATGAAAGGGCCAGCCGCCGCGCTGCTGGATATTTTTGTGGAAGAAGCTATCCCCGAAGTTGGCGTGTTGTTTACCACAGATGAAGAAATTGGCGGAGAAAACGGCGTAAAATATTTTTTAAAAATGATCGATTGGCAGCCGGACGTTGTTATTTTACCCGACGGTGGCGCCAATATGCGGCTGATTACTGAACAAAAAGGCATTTTACGCATTCAGTTAAACGCCGCCGGGCAATCTGCCCACAGCGCGCGCCCTTGGCTGGGCGATAACGCTATTGTTCGGCTTTCGCGCGCTTACGAAGCGCTGCTACGCAAATATCCCACGCCAATGCATGAAGATGATTGGCGCGCATCTATCACTTTAACTCAAATAAACGGCGGATCCGCTCCTAATGTAGTGCCGTTAAACGCTATTGGCACACTAGATATCCGGTATCCCTTTACTTCACAAGAAGACGCAATGAAACTCTATCAATCAGTTTGCGCTACCGTTAAACGGTATCAAGTAACCACTACCCTTGTTTCATTTGCCAATGGCTTCACTTTAGATGTTTTTGCGCCGGCTGTGGATGTTTTCCAAAATGCCGCCAAACAAATTCTAGGAGCCAAATTGCCGCTTTCGCGCGAAGCCGGAGCCTCCGACGCGCGTTTCTTCTCAGAAAGAAATATTGTTTCCTTAATGTATCAGCCGGTGTGCGGCGGATGGCACACTGAACATGAATGGGTAGATTTGCAGAGCTTATATCAGTTCCGCCAAATAACCAGCCAATTTTCCACAGCTTATGCCGATATTACCGGCAGCGAAATAGAAATGAGCGACGCTCATTTCCGCGACGCGCTAGATATTGTGGCAAAAAATGCCTGATCAGTCTGCTATACGTATGCCTTAGTCCCATTGGCAAGTAGTTAGTAGTCATATATAGTAATCGGGAAACATATTTTCGTTATTTTTCACACCGGTGTGTTTTTATATGTCAACTGTTTTCTGCATATAAGCATTGCCCGCCGGCGCGGCTCACGCTGTGCCTGAATAAACTGTTACAGCGCCGCGTTTTCCGGGTTGATTAAAAAGGAATCATTACTATGAATTTGCCTCAAAAAAGCGCGAATTATCAGCAAGGCGCCTTGCCACAGGCGCGTTTTCGCTGGATTTTAATTATGCTGGTTTTAAGTATTGTAATTTTTCGCGGCGTAGTTGCGCAGCAGGCGCTTTTTCAACAGGCGCTTGCCGGCATTGAACCGGCACAAAAAGTAAAATTACCGATTTTGCCGACACAAACGGGTACCGCAACCCACCAAATTACTCCCGCTGAATATGCGGAGTTAATCGTTAATTCACTTTCTACACCCGATAAAATCAGCCAAATGATCATGATTAAACTCATTGGCACAACCTATTCAACTGATGAAATTCAAATGATTCAGCAATATCATGTTGGCGCTGTTATCGCCTTCGGCGACGCGATTCAATCACCACAGCAAGTCATCAGTTTAACTTCTTCTTTGCAGAAAGATGCATATTTGCCGCTGTTTATCGCAACAGACCAGGAAGGCGGTTATGCGGTAAATCGGCTGGAGCCGTTGGTTGGGTATCGACCCGGCGCTCCGCAAATGGGAGCCGCCGACAGCCCCACAGTCGCTTATAACGACGGTAAACAAACGCTGCAAGATTTTACGCGGTTTGGCTTTAATTTTAATTTGGCGCCGGTGGTAGATATTCAGGAACCCGGAATCTACAATCCCCAGCTTGCCGGTAGACTTTTTTCGGGCAATATTACTGTCATTACGCAAATGGCTAACAATTACTTAGAAGGCTTGCAAAGCAATAATACAGTCATCGGCGTGTTAAAACACTTCCCGGGTCTCGGCTCTTCCGCCACAGATCCGCACCTTGGCTTGCCGGTAGTGTATAAAACTGAGCAGGAGTTGTACGATAATGAATTTCTTCCATACCGCAATTTAATTGCGTTGGGCAATGTTCATGCAATTATGGTTACTCATGAAATGCTGCCCGATATAGATTCAAAATATCCCGCCTCGCTGTCTCAGAAAATTATTACCGGTCTTTTGCGGAACACACTTGGTTTTCAGGGACTAATAGTTACCGACAGCTTAGATATGTCGGCGATTGCCGCGCAGTACCCAATTGATCAAGCAGCATTGCTGGCGGCAGAAGCCGGCGCTGATGTGCTGATGGGGCCGCATACCCCAGACCAAGTGCAGCAGATTATTGATACTTTCACCAACGCGCTGCATACCGGCGCTTTTACTATGCAGCAGTTAAACACAGCCGATATTCGCATCATCACACAAAAAATTGAAATGGGGCTTATTCCGCTGCCAAAGGAACAAGTTCCAAATAGCTCACCATCAACTACGCCGGAGCCTTCGCCAACACAAACACCCGGATCTTTAGTCGGCGCAATGCTGGTGAAAAATCCTTTTATAGACTAATACAATTTGAGCAGCCTTGTAAAAAGCAGGTTATACGGATGATAGTTTGCAGGGCTGCTTAATTGAATGAATTGCAGCAAATTCCGGAATGATTGCCGGAGCCAAAAACAATAGCAGGTAGGAAACCAAGGCGATTATCCGGTAATAGACGGGTGATAGCTACATTTTGGTAAGCGCTCTGCAAGCGTGTTATAATGAAAACAGATAGTTCATTTCAAGGATCACACGGAAAATGTCCGGAAGTGTATTGAAGAGTGGAGTTAATGCCATGGTAGCATTGAATTATTTATATGTAGCCCTTTTTTTTATTGTCGGAGCAGGATTTGTAGTGCTCGCAACCGGGGCTGCTCGAATAATAGCGGCGCTGTTGCTGAAGAAACGACCAGCGCCTGCAAAACGCCAAACATATGAATCGGGCGAAGTTTCAATTGGCTCTGCATGGGTGCAATACCCGCTGGCCTTTTATATTTTTGCGCTGTTGTTCGTAGCGTTTGATGTAGATATCGTATTTATCATTTCTTGGGCCGTTATCTTTCAAAACTTAGGCTGGTTCGGATTTGTGGAAATAACATTCTTTATTGTTGTGCTGGCTTTAGGTTTGATTTACGCTTGGCGTAAAGGAGTAACAAAATGGATTTAATTCCATCGATGCCGCTGCCCCCTACACCGTCTTCGGCGCACGCCGGAACGGTAGCTAATCAGCAGGAACTCCGCGCTGTTCTTTCAGCATTCAGCACGCAGTCTAGTATTCCAATGGTCGTTAAAATGCTGCCCGGCGGTATTCCTTCGCTGGAAGTTGCCGCTGAACATGTGTATAACACCGCGCTGTACCTGCGCGACCAGCTTCAATTCGATATGCTGACCTGCGTTTCCGGCGTAGATATGAAAACTCATTTAGAAGTTGCTTATCACCTGCGCGCAACTACGAAAAACTTGCTGATGCAATTGAAAGCTAAAATCCCTCCCAAAACGACCGTCATCGATAGTTTAATGGGGGTTTGGATCAGCGCAAATTGGCTGGAACGCGAAACATACGATATGTTTGGTGTTATTTTCAGCGGGCACCCCGATTTGCGGCGCATTTTGCTGGACGATACGTTTACCGGTTTCCCGCTTCGGAAAGATTTTCAAACCACCCCTGCCGTTTTGCATGATCACGCTACTACGCAGATTGATCCGGAACAAGCTGTTTCCGGAGATCAGTTGCGCGGTTTAGGCTCAAATCGGTCTAACGCAAACGTGTTCAGCCAAGGGGACCAGGAGCGATTGCACCCAGGCACGCCAACATTCGGCCATACCCAATTTCATGGGCACAGTTTCCCAACCCAAACATGGAAACATACGTTGCAGCATGAACAGGAAGAGCAGCAGAAAGCTGCCGAAAAGAAAAAAGAGTGAAAGTGACGCCGAATATGTCTACTGTCGATCAATCACATACGTATAGCGAAGGAGCTGAAGGCTTTCGTACAGAAGAGATGATTCTGAATATGGGGCCGCAGCATCCTTCCACACATGGTGTGCTGCGTTTGGTATTGCAGCTTGAAGGCGAAACGGTTACACACTGTACACCTGTTATCGGCTATTTACACCGTGGCATTGAAAAGATTTTAGAAAATCGCACATATATGGCCGGCATTCGGTATATGGATAACGCCGACTATCTTTCTCCCATGCTCAATGAAACAGCTTACGCCGGCGCTGTTGAGCAGCTGATGGGCATAGAGCCGCCGCGCCGCGCGCAATATATTCGCCTGATTACAAATGAAATGCAGCGTATTACAAGCCATTTAGTGGCTGTCGGCACGTATCTGCTAGACCTCGGCGCGTTTACTCCCGTTTTATATGCGTTCCGCGACCGGGAAGGAATTTTGGATTTATTTGAACAGCTTGGCGGCAGCAGATTTAATGTAAACTATATGCGCGTTGGCGGTGTACTGCACGATCTTCCCAAAGGATGGCTCAGCCGGCTGGAAACTTGGCTGGACGCTTTTGAAAAATCTTGGCAGGAATTTGATGTGCTGATTACCGGCAATGAAATTTTTATGAAGCGAACCCAAGGCACCGGTTATATTTCTCCTGAACAAGCTGTTGCCTATGGCGTAACCGGTCCCATAGCGCGCGCCTCGGGTGTTAACTATGATCTGCGGGTGAATAACGCCTATGGCGCCTATCGCGAAGTGGCAGTTCGCCCAGTTATTCGCTATGACGGTGATGCTTTCGGCCGATATATGGTTCGTTTATATGAAATGAAAGAGAGCATCCGGCTGATTCGCGAGGGAATGAGCAAACTTCCCGGCGGCCCAATCTGCACTCGCACACCAATTGAACTGCGCCCGCCGCGTGGCGAAACTTATTTCGCGGTTGAAAGCAGCAAAGGCGAACAGGGAATCTATCTCATCAGCGATGGCTCCGAATATCCCTACCGCGCAAAAATCCGCGGACCATCTTTTGTAAATTTGCAGATTGTGCCTGAACTGATGCGCGGGCATAAAATGGGTGACGTAGTCGCCATACTCGGCAGCATCGATCTTGTGCTTGGCGAAGTCGATCGCTAAAGGAGAACGCAACTGTGCCTCAGAACTTAGGCTTTCTTATCGTACACTTTGTTGTTACGCTTGTATTCTTTATTGCGCTTGTGGCGACAAATGCAGTAATAATGGTTTATTTGGAACGCAAGGTGATGGCCTACATGCAAGATCGTGTTGGTCCGTTGCATTATGGCCCACAGGGCATGTTACAATCGACGCTGGATGTAGTTAAACTGCTGCTGAAAGAAGATATCCGCTCGCAGCTAACAGATAACGCTATATTTTCTTTAGCGCCGATGGTCTTCTTTGCGCCGGTTATCACCGCGTTTGTCGCGTTGCCATTTTCTCCTTTCATGACAACCGGAGCGATCGGCACAGCGCTGATCTTATATGTGGCGTTAAGCTCGCTGGATATTATCGGTGTGTTTATGGCGGGCTGGGGTTCAAATAGTAAATATTCGCTTATCGGCGGTCTTCGCTCTGCCGCGCAGATGATATCTTATGAATTGCCGCTGATGCTTTCGTTAGTCGGTGTGGTAATGCTCACCAGTATTTTGGGGCATAACGGTGTTGGTTCAATCTCATTTAGCGATATTATCAATGCGCAATTACAAACACCTTGGCTATGGTTCATCCTTATTCAGCCGCTAGGTTTGCTGATTTATTATACTTGCGGTTTAGCTGAAACAAACCGTGCGCCATTCGATTTGCCCGAAGCGGAATCTGAACTTGTTGCCGGTTATTTAACTGAATATAGCGGTATGCGCTGGGCGATGTTCTTTTTAGGCGAGTATGGCAACATGCTTATCGTTTCCAGTGTTGCTACTGTGCTGTTTTTAGGCGGTTGGTCTGGTCCGGGAGCAGATTTGCAGTTTTGGCAGGCGCATATCAGCGCCAATCCGGGCGGCATATTCTCTGTTGCCGACTTGGTTTTCAATCTTATCGCCGTCTTCTGGTTCCTGGTAAAAGTATATGCGCTGCAAGTAGTGTTTATTTGGGTGCGCTCCACATTGCCGCGCCTGCGCGCCGATCAGCTGATGCAATATGCGTGGCTGATATTAATTCCAATTACTCTAGTGAATATTCTGGTAACATCGGTGCTGCTGCTGGCGGTTCCGCAGCCGTATACACTTTGGGTAACCGGTATTGTAAATTGGTTGATGATGTTTGTGTACATCTTTACCCTAACGCGAATTATTCAGGCTTCACCAGCCGGGAAAAAGCCGGTTTGGGTAAACGAGCCAACCAACGCACTGGGCTTTATGCCATCAAAAACCGATAACGCGCTGCCTGCGGGATCTGAAACTCCCAAATTGCAGTCGCCAACTCCGGCAAGGTAAGGTACTTGACCTTACCGGCAAAACAAATTTGGAGCATAATATAAAACTGCGCCGCGCAATCAAAAATTGAACGCGGCGCAGTTTTATATTATGCAAAAGTGCTTATTGTTGTTTATTCCATTTGCCCCGGCGCAAACATTTCGCGTATATCACGGAACAAGGCTTCTCCCGAACCAACCCCGGTAGCTACAGCGTTCGTATCCAGCACACGAGTGTTCGGCTCTACCAACGCGGCGTGCCTGCGGTTCACGCATAAATGATCTAAGCCGGCGTCGAGCAGCAGCCATTCCGCCATCAGCACATATCCCGCCCAAACACGCACTTCTTTGGTCCGCTCCCAAACCGGTTCCCCATAGCGAAACGCATGATCATAATAATCACTGGCGCGAATTGCAAAAGGAAATAACCGATCTTTTATCGGCTCTCCTTCAACAACACCGGAATGAATCAATGTGTTAACCAAGTCGCTGGTTCGTTTATTGCGCGGCTCTACCTGTGTAAGAATCACTCCACCCAAAGTCAGCCTGGCTGTGCCTTCACGAAATCGGCGCAACAGCCGCAGTGTTGCGTCTAATCCTTCCAAAGAAGCGGCGCTTGGTGTAAACGGAATCAGCATTCGATCCATTGCAAACAAAGCATTATCCAACAAAATACTGTCATCTGAAGGACAATCTATCAGCATAATATCAAAAGCTGAATCTACGCTCCGCAAAAAGCCATCCAGCACCAGCGGAGATTTCATGTTGCGGGCAATATTTCCCAAGCCGTCATCAAACGGCAGCAATGAAACTAATCCGCCGCCCCAACTGGGTTTAGACACTAACGGCACCGGCAGCATTTGCGTATCATACGCCAAAATAGTATCATCCGGGTGCGGAATTTCATCTACAGAAAGCTGGCAAAAGGGCGCCAGCAATTCACTGAACACCCCATGCTCGCTTGCCGGCCAGCAATCGCGAAATGATGTAGAAGTTGTTCCCGGCATAGCTAAATCCACAACAAGCACGCGCGCGCCATACAAAGCCAGCAGCCGCGCCATCGTAATAACTGTGGTAGATTTTCCTTGGCCGCCTTTTTTCATGGCGACGCCATATGTTTTATACATGAAACGACTCAACCCTCAGGCGTTAGCATATGTTCCGGCCGTACATAGCGATCAAAATCTTCACCAGTCAAGTAACCAAGCGCAACGCAGGCATCACGCAGTGTCGAGCCATCGTGGTAGGCTTTATGCGCCACTTCAGCCGATTTATCATAGCCAATATATGGCGATAACGCCGTTACCAGCATCAAAGAATTTTGCAGGAAATGGTCGATTTGTGCTTGATTTACTTCTATTCCTTCAACCATATGCTCGCGGAACATATCGCAGGCGTCGGAAAGCAACCGAACAGAATTTAGCAAATTATGGATGATCACCGGCTTGAAAACATTCAGTTCAAAATTTCCTTGAGATCCGGCAAATGCAATTGCCATATCGTTGCCCATAACTTGCGCGCAAACCATGGTCATGGCTTCGCTTTGCGTTGGGTTTACCTTGCCGGGCATAATAGACGAACCGGGTTCATTCGCGGGCAAAATCAATTCACCCAAACCACAGCGCGGGCCAGACCCCAACCAGCGGATATCATTAGCAATTTTCATCAGCGAAGCGGCCAAAGTTCTTACTGCGCCACTTGTCATGACCAAAGGATCGTGGCTGGCCAGCGCCGCAAATTTATTTTTTGCGGAAACAAATGGCAAACCGGTAATATCAGCAATTTTAGCGGCTCCGCGCGCGGCAAACTCTGGGTGCGTATTCAATCCAGTGCCAACAGCTGTGCCGCCAAGCGCAAGCTCAAAAACGCCTTTTAAGGTATACTCCAGTCGATCGATATCCTGATCCAGCTGTTCAACATACCCTGAAAATTCCTGACCTAATGTTAAGGGAACTGCGTCCATCAGGTGGGTGCGGCCAATTTTAATCACGCCGCTGAATTCATTTGATTTTTTTGCAAGTTCCGCGCGAAGTTTGCGCAAACTGGGCAAAAGCCGGCCGTTTATTTGACCGGCGGCGGCAATATGCATAGCGGTTGGGAATGTATCATTAGAAGATTGCGACATATTGACATCATCGTTTGGGTGTATGGGCTTTTTGCTGCCAAGCACACCGCCGGCCATTTCAATAGCGCGATTAGAGATAACTTCGTTTGTATTCATATTCGTTTGGGTGCCGCTTCCGGTTTGCCAAACGCGCAAAGGAAATTGCGCATCAAGTTTTCCGTCTATTACTTCTTGCGCAGCGGCAATAATATATTGCGCTTTTTCAGCGGAAAGTTTACCTAAATCTCTATTTACTTCTGCGGCAGCGCGCTTTAAAACGCCCAAAGCGCGTATCATTTCCCGTGGCATAACGTCATAGCCAATATTAAAATGGATAAGAGATCGCTGTGTTTGCGCGCCCCAATATACATTTGAAGGGACTTCTATAGCGCCCATACTGTCTGTTTCAGTGCGGGTTTGCGGTGCGGTAGGATTAGACATAGAATTTATTTTGCCTCCACAACTATGAATACAGAGCTTTTGCCAAGCTGGTTTGCAGGCAAAGGCTCTATTACTGGTAATATTCTTTTATTTTAGCACGATACTGCGGCAAAAAATCAGAAAATACGGCGTACAATAGCGCGAAATTTACAGATTTTTGGCGCCGCAGCAGTTATTTTGCAGCTTCTGTTTTTGCAGTTTCAGGTTCTGCCGCCGCCGGAGGGTCAAATTTAGTAAACAGTGGTTTCGGCTCAGGCAGCGCCTGACCTGCCAGAACTTCTGCAAATTGCCATGGCGTATCTTTCACAAGGCCGCTAAAACCCAGCAGTTCATGCAATCGCTGTGCCGCTGCAGGAATATATGGCGTTAAAGTTATACGCAACGCGCCCAACGCCTGAATTACAGTATATAAAACCGTTCCTGCTCGTTGCTTGTCGGTTTTCATCACTTTCCAAGGCGCTTGCTCATCGATATATTTATTGATTGCCCGAGCAGCGTTCATCGATTCCGCTAAACCTTCCCGCAATTTTACTGCGGCAATGGCTTTTCCGGATAATTCAAAAACATTGTGTGAAATTTCCAGAAGCGCCTTATCTTCCGCGGTAAATTCACCGGGAGTGGGAACAGTGGCTCCGTAATTCTTGTGTGTAAATGTTAAAACACGGTGCGCAGCGTTGCCAAAAACGCCTACCAACTCATCATTGTTGAACCGCACCAATTCTTCGTAGGAAAAATTCGAGTCGTGGGTTTCAGGCATGCTTATCGTTAGGTAATAGCGCAGCGCATCACCGCCGTAGCGCGCTAAAGCATCGGGGGTCCATACAACATTGCCATCGCTTGAAGAAGCTTTGTGGCCGCCCATTTGCATAAATTCATTTGCGGGAACATCATACGCTAACACTAAGTTTTCATAGCCTATAAGCATTGCCGGCCAAAAAATGGCGTGAAACGAGATGTTATCTTTGCCAATAAAATAATAGGATCGCGATGGGCGCGGATTTTCCGGTGTTACTTCCCACCATTCCCGCCACGCTTCGGGGCGACCCTGAAGCTGCGCCCATTCTTTAGACGCAGAAAGATATCCAATGACTGCGTCAAACCAAACATAAATACGTTTGTTTTCAAATCCTGCAACGGGAATAGGCACACCCCAGTTTAAATCGCGGGTAATTGCGCGCGGCTTCAATCCCTCTTTCAGCCAGTTCATGGCAAAGTTTACCACATTGGGCCGCCACTGCGCTGAAACGGCATTCAGCCATGTTTGCAATTTATCTTGCAGTAAAGGAAGGTTAAAGTAGAAATGCTCGGTTTCGCGGAATTCTATGGAGCTGGTTTTACTGCCGCATATTCGACAGTAGGGGTTCATTAACTGCTGAGGCTCCAGCAAGTGGCCGCATTCCTCACACTGGTCGCCGCGCGCTTTGCCATAATGACAGTTCGGACACTCACCTAATATATATCTATCTTGCAGGAATCTGTTATCGGTGGGACAAAACGGCGCAATAGCGCCATCTTTAAATAAATAGCCGTTATTCAGCAGCTTCAAAAAAACATCTTGCGTAACTGCGTAATGGTTGGGTGTTGTAGTTTTTGTATATAGATCCCACTGAATATCCAGCTTTTCCCACACTTCCAAAATTTTGGGGTGGTAACGTTCTACAATAACATCAGGCTCAACACCTTCTTGATCGGCCTCAACGGTAATGGGGGTGCCGTGGGCGTCACTGCCGGAAACCATCAGCACATCATTCCCAATCATGCGATTATACCTGGCAAAAATATCTCCCGGCAAAATTGACCCAACAATTTGCCCTACATGAGTTACCGATTTTGCATATGGCCAAGCAATACAAACGAGGATTTTTTCTCCCATAAGAATATAGCTGTGTCTCCTGACTTTTTGTTTTAAACGCTTCTAAAAAAGGCTCCAAATCAGTATAACACATAGTTTGCACACCTTGGCGGCGCCGTTCTTCATATTTGCAATATTCTCAAATAAATAACTTGCGCCGTCCACATAAAATGCCCAAAACAGCGGTCCTGATCGGACAGTCATTTTGGGCAAACTATCATGCTAACGCATCGCAGCAAGCAAATTATTGCCAGTGCGGATTTGTGTCTTCTATAGTATCCTGATTATCGTTTCTTTGATAATTATTTTGTGGCGGCTGCTGAGGGGGCTGTGTTTGCGGCCCTTGCTGCTGAAACGGCTCGCCCATGCGGGTGCGATACGGATCGTCCCAATCTTCATCAAATGAAGAATCTGCCGAAACCGGTTTAGATGGCCGCAAAGTTTTGCTGGTGCGGGTTCCGCTCCAAGGCTTGCCGGATGGCGTGCTCCAAGGTGTTTCTTCCGGTTCTGCCCAAGGATCGTAAGAACGATTTTGCCAATTATTGGAGTCTTGCCAATCAGTTTGCGCAGTTTGTCCACCTTGCGGTTTACTGCGCAGCGCCAAAAACGCCACCACAACGCCGGCAAACAGCAATACAACAGCGATTAAACCCAACAGCGCAATAAACAACTTTGAGTTGCCGCCGCCGGATGATGTAGTAGAAGGCGGCGCAACAGTTGGAACTATAACTTGAGTTGCGGTAGGTACCGGAGTTACCGCAGTTGTAGGTGTTGGCGCCAGCGCTATGGTAAACGGTGAAGTTTGCGCGGTAAGCGGATATTGGTCGAAAGACGGGCCGCCGGCTTGCAGCAAATTTACCGGCGCGCCGGCTTCGGCAAGTATATAGTTTTGATTGATAATATCGTTTGGCAAAGTAACCTGCGCAGAAAATGTACCGTCACTGTTAGGTGTTACTTTCTGCAAATCTGTGCCTTGGTCGGATTGATTGACTGATGAGCTGCTTTTTAAACGCAGATCTACCGGTTGAACCGGAAGCCAATTTGCTCCGGTAACAGTTACTGTTTGCCCGGTAGACGCTTGGCTGATGGTTACACTAACCGACGGCGCCGCGCTGGGTAAACCACTGGAGCTGGATAACACATAAAATGGGGCCGTTGTCGAGCCAATTTGTGATCCGGAACCTTGTTCAAATCCACAGACATTATATGCGCCGGCCTGACTTGCTAAGGTTGGCCAGATAAACGCCGCCGAAAACGAGCCGTTATTGGAAATGGTTACCGGGTATTCCAACGAGACCGGAGTAGCGGTAGATTGTGAAGTGGAACAGTTTTGACCGGAAGGCAATATACCTAATTGCAGTTGTGCGCCGGGTGTCCACCCTGCAGTTGCGCCGACAAAAACATTAGTTCCTACCGGCCCTTCAGGCACATTATTATATAATGGACTGGCAAATGTCATTGTGGGGTTTGAATCTGCGTGCGCATGTTCACTGAACATGAGCGATAACAACAGAAACAGCGCCGCCGCAATTGTAATAGCTACTGCAATTGTTACACCGGCGCGTCGCATTCGCGCAGAAACTGTATGCGAATTCATATTTCTACCAAAGCTCCTTATTATCTATAAACCATTTCGTACCGAATATACAGGTATTATATGCTAATTTTTTACTTGCGTGTTGTTTTATGTGATATTTCTGCCTAAACAGCGTGAGCGTTAACAGCAAAACACAGCAAACTGTCCAATATTTTTGCTATAATCTTGGTATGTTACCGCATACATTCGCAAATTTGTACGAATTCAAATTTTTTTGCCGCTGACGCACAAAATCCACGTATATTGTTAATACGTATAACTCGCAAGAAAGTTTTCATTATGATATTAGAAGTAATACTGGTTGAAAAAGTTCCTCATCTGACAGCAAGTTTTAATGGGCAAATGCTGCCATACGTCCGCTGCGTTGTGGCGCGGAAATTTAATACAGAAATCCGTTCGGCAGCCAGGGTAATTGGTGTAGAAGATTTCCCGCAAAATGTTGGGGATGAAATAAGGCTGAAAGTGCTGCGCACTACGACCGATCGCAAAACAGCAACAGTTTATTTTGACTGCTCTATAGAGTCGCCCGCGCAATAACAACACCGCACAAATGCATACGGCGTTTCATGATATAGTGTTGATAGACGCAATTACAGGCGGAGTTGCCTGAATATATTCAATGAGGTGAATTAATTGAGTTTTCAAGCTAAAACTATTATCGAGCCATTTCGTATAAAAAGCGTTGAGCCAATTCATGAAACAACGGCTGAACATAGGAGTATCGCGCTGAAAGAAGCGGGATATAATCCATTTATGCTGAAAGCGGAAGATGTGCTCATCGATTTGCTAACTGATTCCGGCACCGGCGCGCTTAGTGAACAGCAATGGGGCGCCATGCTGCAAGGTGATGAAAGTTATGCGGGCAGCAGATCTTTTTTGAAATTACAAGATACCATTCAAAACATAACCGGTTTTCAATTTGTAATTCCCACCCACCAAGGGCGCGCTTCAGAACGTATTTTATTTACCACCGTTTGTGAACCGGATTCTATAATCCCCAATAACACCCATTTTGATACTACACGCGCTAATATTGAAGCAAACCACGCCGAAGCGCTGGATTTAGCGATAGATGAAGCCAAACATCCCTCAGTGATTCATCCGTTTAAGGGAAATATGGATATGCAAAAGCTGGAGCAATTCTTTCAGCAAACACCGAAAAGCAAAATTCCCTTATGTATGGTTACTGTAACCAATAATTCAGGCGGCGGGCAGCCGGTAAGCATGGCAAATATTAAAGCAATCAGCGCTATGTGCCATTCATACGGCGTTCCATTTTTCATAGACGCCTGCCGATTTGCGGAAAATGCTTGGTTTATTAAACAGCGTGAAGAAGGTTATAAAGATAAATCACCGTTGCAAATTGCGCAGGAAATGTTTTCGTATGCGGATGGCTGCACAATGAGCGCTAAAAAAGACGGTATGGCAAATATCGGCGGATTTATTGCTCTGAATGACGGCGCGTTGGCGGAGAAATTGCGCAATTTATTAATTTTAACTGAGGGATTTCCTACTTATGGCGGATTGGCCGGCTATGATATGGAAGCAATCGCTATTGGTTTAATGGAAGCGCTGGATGAAGATTATTTGCGGTACCGCATTCGTTCCATTGAGTATTTAGGGGAAAAATTAGTTAAGGCGAATATCCCAATAATCCAGCCGACCGGTGGTCACGCAGTGTATATCGACGCCGGCGCTTTTTTAAGCCATATTCCGCAAAGCCAATACCCCGCGCAGGCGCTATGTATTGAAATGTATCTTGCCGCCGGAGTTCGCGCAGTGGAAATTGGCAGCGTGATGTTTGGCAAGCCGCTTCCCGATGGTTCGGAAGTACCGGCTGCGCTGGAATTGGTGCGGCTGGCGTTTCCGCGGCGCGTGTACACCCAAAGCCATGTAGATTATTTAATTGAAGCTCTTTTATATGTGGCCGACCGCGCCAAGCAAATTCGCGGTGTGCGTTTTACCTATCAGGCGCCGATGCTGCGGCATTTTACAGCGCAGTTTGATTTAATATAATCGGTAGGGGGATATTGGCAAGAACCGCACAGAGGAACAAGATTCACAGTACACAAAAGATACGGCGCGGCAAGGGCGACCGCAAGGGTCGCCCCTACCGGATTGCATGGCCTCAGGTGTACCGCGCGGTGTTTTATTTGTATAAAAATTGAATTGAGATCACTCCAAATCCCGCGCAAGGAGCGGCCGCCAGTGCAAATCCCGGCATATGCAGCTGGCGCAGGCGTCGTTGGTATAGCCATTCCTGGCTTTACCTCCTAAGTTGTTACGATTGAACAATATAGGCAGAGACATCCCAATAATTGGGATGTCTCACTTTTTAAGGAATAATTCCTAATGCAGGGAAAGGATTAAAATTCAGGCTCTACAACTGCGCCGATTCCGGCTGCTGCTTTTTCAACGGTCAGGTCGTGGTAATCTGCCGCAGAAGTTTGGTCTTTGCCGTTGGAAACCTTAACCAAATTGAAGACCAGTGAAATAACCACAGTAACAGCTAAATTAACGATTAACGCCCACATACCGGCAAATACGGCGTATTTGGTTCCCATAATTGTTAACACATAGGTAGTGGATGAAATACCATGCGCAAAATTATTGAAAACCATATAACTGCCGGTAATCATGCCGCCCAACCAACCGAGGATTAATCCCCAGCGATGGAACCAGCGGGTATATAAGCCAAAGATGACCGGCGGGAAAATCTGCAAAATCCATACGCCGCCCAACAATTGAAATTGAATGGCATTACTTATCGGAAGAGCCAGCACAAAAACTAATGCGCCAAATTTAACAATCAGCGAAACCAATTTTGCCACAGTGGCTTCTTCTTTTGGTGAAGCGTTGGCGCGGAAATATTCTTTATAAATATTGCGCGTAAACAAGCTGGAAGCAGCAATAGACATGACCGCTGCCGGCACCAAAGCGCCGATGGCAATTCCGGCAAAAATCAGCCCGATCATGGGGTCCGGGAAAAATTTGTTAACCAGTAAAGGCACTGCAAGGCTGGTGTTCGTTGTTTTAATACCGGCGCCAATAGCCATAAAGCCTACAAGCGCCAGTAAACCCAGCACAATAGAGTACGCAGGCAGCAACGCAGCATTCCGGCGGATAACTGTGCCACTTTTAGAGCTGAAAATACCCGTTAACGCATGGGGATATAAGAACAGCGCAAACGCCGAACCTAACGCAAGGGTCCAATATGCAGGAATTTGCGCCGGAGCCAGCGTAAGTTTTGCCTTTGGAACAGACGCAAAAATATGGCTGAATCCGCCAATTTGTGATGGCACATAAATGACAATGGCTAATACCGCTATGTAGATGAGCGCATCTTTAACCAGCGCTATCAACGCAGGGGCACGCAGCCCGCTGGTGTAGGTATACGCCGCCAACACAACAAACGCAACAAACAACGGAAGATCTTTTAATAAACCGGTTCCTTGAAGACCCATCGCCTGCAATACTACTTGAATACCCACTAATTGCAAGGCAATATAGGGCATGGTGGCAAGTATACCGGTGAACGCAACGGCTAACGCCAGAGTGGGGCTTTCAAACCTGCCGCGTATAAAGTCTGACGCGGTAATATAATTATGTTTTTTGGCGACGGCCCACATGCGCGGCATAACCGCAAAGACAAAAGGATAGACAATAAGAGTATAAGGCACTGCATAAAAGCCAATGGCGCCGGCGCCATATACAAGACCGGGAACCGCAATAAAAGTATATGCGGTATAAAGATCGCCGCCTAATAAGAACCAAGTTATAACAGTTCCGAACGATCTGCCACCTAAACTCCATTCATTCAGGTGATTTAGGTCGCCCCTGCGCCAGCGGGCTGCAACAAATCCGATGACTGTTACCACTAAAAATAGGAAGATGAAGACGGAAAGCGCAACTACATTAACATTCGACATCGAGTTAATCCTGCTTCTTTGTAAGGATGGCTGTGTTCAGTTTTCAGTGAGAACGACAGCAGCGCATCTGTTATTCCTTCACCAAGAAATAAACAGCAACCGTAATAAGGCCGGAAAGAACGATCCATAGCATTTGATACCAATAAAAGAATGGAATGCCGATGAATGCGGGGGAAAGAGTATTGTATGACGGCGCATACAAACTAAAAATAAATGGAAGAATTAAAAGCGCCATCCACGCTTTTTTTGCTCCGCTTTTGCTTTGACCTGTTGGCATTTGTGCAATGTCCTTTCTACAGGGAAAGAATGATCACATCAGCGATGATATGATTATAAGCAATATAACAGATTTGGTAGTTTTTTGTCAATATGTTATGAAAAGAAGCCGTGTGGATTTACTGGCAGTTTGTAATGATCTTTCACTTTTAAAGAGGGATACGCAAGTGGCATTTGCCATTTGCGCGGGGTTTGGGGTGTCCCCAAAATCTCTTTTATAAACAACCACCGCACGGTACACATGGGGATACGTAAGGGGCGGCTGCCCTTTACGCAGGGATTGGGGTGTCCCCAAAATCTCTTTTATGAAAATCTTTCACAAGACAATATTGATTGCCGAGTGGCAAGGGCGACCGCAAGGGTTGACCCTACCGGATTGCATGGCCTCAATGTGTACCGTGCAGTGTATGGTTTCAAATAAACGATATGTGGCGGCGCTTGTGCTCCAGTGCGGTGTAGGTGGCCGGGCGACCACGAAACGAACACCACACGATGAATCGTGTGGCTTGTTTCCCCACCTCCACCCATGTGTACCGTGCAGTGTTTATTCAAGAACAGGCGCTATGGGTCACTCAATGTACTCTGCTACGTTGATCTTCATCCTGATTAAAATATCAAAGACCATTAAAAACAATATAGGAATGTGATCTTAGAAAGCTAATATTAGTGAAAATAGAAAAATTTGGAGGCAGCCGTGTAGACAGCGATGAAATTATGGCGTATAATAAAAATAACCAAATATAAGCTCACAGATATGTCACTTTTCCATTTGCTGCCAGATACAAATGGAAAGCCATATCCAAATGGCTATATTGATTTTAACGATATATTCGATGAAGAATATATGATGATGAAGAACCCAAAGACGGGTCATTTGAATAACGTTCTGAACGAACCGTTTTAAATCATCCGAGCTTCTTCACGTATTTTCATCTCTACTATTTTCATGGATTACGTAACATCTTGCATCCATAAATCTTACGTAATGATTTCGTAAAATTTGGCGATATTGATGTATGATCTGAATAAAGTTATATCCAAATTACGGTAATAAAAATAGGACTGGAAAGTTTGCTGCAACTGTGCCGATTTTTGGTTATTGACGGTTTCAAAGGAATCATGTTACGATATTGTTAAAATTGTGTAGGTATCGTTTGCTATAACCCTATGGCGTCACCGGTAATTTCATGTGGGAAAGCAGACAGTGACAGCGGATTGGGCCGCTTATCGAAAACCCATAAAATGATGTAACGCAAAAAGAAACAAAAAGTGAAATTGGAGGTTGCAATGCTAAATTATACAATTCGCCGCTTATTGATAGCGATTCCTGTCTTTTTTGCTCTCACATTCATAACATTTGCCATAGCTCGGTGGAATCCAGATGGAGGAGCGCTAACGGCATATATAGGACCGGGACACCATATCATGTCAACGGCCCAATTAAACGCAATAAAAGCGCGTTTAGGATTGAATGTTCCATGGTTTATTGCCTATTTTTATTGGCTGGGTAATTTATTTCATGGCGATTTGGGAGTTTCTGTTTTAACACATGAGCCAGTATTGCAAGCATTAGGTGAAAGATTACCGGCAACATTACTATTAACAGTTCCGGCATTTGTATTCCAAGAAATTTTGTCAGTTACCCTTGGAATTTTTTCCGCTTTACGCAAAGGCTCGTTTTTTGATGAACTCTTCTCTTTTATAACGTATGCGTTTTTTGCAGTTCCAACATTTTGGTTGGGATTGGTGCTGATAATTATTTTTGGTGTGGAACTGCCCAGTTTAATAGGTTGGGGATTACCGTTTAACGGGATATTAGATCCAAGGCTCGGCATTCCGTTTGGAACACCCCTCTTTTGGTCCTATTATAAAACTCATTTTATTTCAGTAACATTTCAAATTATTGGGCATATGATTATGCCATGGTTTACATTAATGGCGGTAGGAATTGCCGGTGACAGCAGATTTATGCGCGGCCAAATGCTGGGTGTGCTGAATATGGACTATATTCGCACCGCGCGGGCAAAGGGTTTGCCGGCGCGCATTGTAGTGTGGAAACACTCAGTTCGCAACGCGATTATTCCAATTGTGACAAATATTGGATTAGCAATTCCCGGATTAATCGGCGGCGCGATTATTACCGAACAGATTTTTGGAATCGAAGGAACTGGGCATTATTTTATTGAAGCTGCACAATCCGAAGATTACCCTGTTGTTATTGCAATGACAGTTCTGATCGGAGGCTTAGTGATTTTGTTTAATATTTTGACCGATTTGTCTTACGGTTTGGTCGATCCACGAATTCGCTATGATTAAGGTTTGTTTTGCTTTATGTTTTACATTTTAGTGAGGAATTTTTAATATGGCTACACAAAACCCAAGCAGCGCCCAATTTGAAGATTTTGGCCAGACCAATTCACCCGGAACTTATACTCCGGTAACACTTCTGGGCAATGAAGACCGACTTGCATTGAAACCACTTACACAGCTTGAACTATATTGGCGAAGATTTCGCAAACATCGCTTTGCGCAAATTGGAACCGGATTCATGGTGTTTGTTATTTTAATGGCAATCGCAGCTCCGCTGATTACCCCAGGTATAACAGCTTCTAGTATGAACCTGACCCTAAGTTTTGGCTCACATGGGCCAACTTTAAAAAATTTTCCCGACTATATTTTTGGCACAACCGATGAGTTGCATTACAGCGTGTTGGCCTTAATTACATACGGAGCCAGAACATCCCTGATGATTGGCTTTCTCAGCGCGTTGTTTTCTGTCATTGTTGGAACAATGGTCGGCGCCATCTCTGGTTATTTTGGCGGTATCGTTGATAACATAATGATGCGCATCACTGATATCTTTTTAACCATACCGTTTTTCCCGCTGCTCGTCTCACTTTCCTCCATCTTAGGGCATGGCTCGGGTGTTGGGCCGGCATTTATAATTACTGTCTTTACCATATTTGGTTGGGCCGGTACTTCCAGGGTTATTCGCGGCGTCTTCTTGTCGCTGCGAGAATTAGAGTATACTGAAGCGGCAAAATCCGTTGGTGTAAACCCATTCCGTATCATCATCCGGCACCTATTGCCAAACTCAATTTCACCGATTGTTGTTTCTTTTACCTTAGCGTTTGCCAGTTTTATTACTTTTGAAGCCGCTCTTGACTTTTTAGGCTTAGGTGTTATGTTTCCGCCAACAGCAACTTGGGGTAACACACTGGCTTCAGCGCAAGGCGATATTGCCAACGGAGACTGGTGGTGGACATTTTTCCCTGGGTTGTTCTTAACTCTAACCGTATTAGCAATTTCATTTATTGGCGACGGACTCCGTGATGCGCTTGATGTGCGCTCCAAAATTGATTAAAATGGTCTAACTCTAAAAAGGAGAGCTTTATTCAGTGTCTGAATTTCAAACAACTAGTGACAACGTCTTGGAAGTGCGTGGTTTAAAAACGCACTTCCGAACAATGGATGGTGTTGTGCGCGCAGTAGACGGAGTAGATTTTTCAATTAAAGCCGGTAAAACACTGGGCATTGTCGGAGAATCTGGCAGCGGCAAAAGTGTTACTGCATTTTCAGTTATGCGTTTGTTAAGCAGCAACGGCTTTATTGCCGATGGGGAAATTTTATTCCAAGGAAAAAATGTTTCTTCAGCGTCTGAAGATGAAATGCGTGCAATTCGCGGCAATAAAATGTCGATGATTTTTCAAGAGCCGATGACTTCGTTGAACCCAGTGTACACCATTGGCGATCAGGTCTCGGAAGTTTTGCGTACCCACAAAAATCTGCACGGTTCTGCCGCAAAAGACCGCACCATTGATATGCTAAGGCGCGTGGGCATCCCCGCGGCAGAGCGACGCTACAACGACTTTCCGCATAATCTGAGCGGTGGTATGCGCCAACGTGTTATGATCGCTATGGCTTTGGCAACTGACCCCATGCTGCTGATTGCCGATGAGCCAACTACCGCGCTGGATGTTACCATTCAAGCACAGATCCTTGATTTAATGCGCGGACTTGCCAATGATTTCAAAACATCAATTATGCTAATTACCCATGATTTAGGTGTTATTGCCGAAATGGCTGACGATGTAGCCGTCATGTATACCGGTAAGGTAGTTGAACGCGGCACAGCGTTTGAAATATTGAAAGAACCAAAACACCCATATACCATGGGACTGCTGAACTCTATACCCGGTGAAGAAGCAAAAGGTGAAAAACTAGCGGTTATTCGCGGCAGCGTGCCCAGCCCATTAAATTTGCCAGATGGCTGCACTTTCGCGCCGCGCTGCCCATTTGCAATGGATATTTGCACCAAAAAAGATCCCAAATTGCTGGATCTTGGCGGCGGGCATATGACAAAATGCTGGCTGTACCAAACACCATCCGGGCAGGTACAAATGCCGGCAACACAGCCTTCATGGGTAGCCGCAACCATCGAACTGGATAAACGAATTGCGGCGCTAACTGCGACAAAAAATTCAGAAAACCCATCAGCCTGAGTGAAACTGAGCAGAAAGACAGAGGAGTTCATAGAATGAGCGTAACTGAAAATACTATTGGCGCGGCTTATCCGCAGGCTGGGAATGACGTCAATACTTTAATAAGTGTACAGAATCTGAAAAAATACTATCCGGTTCTTGGCGGTGTTTTCCGGTCGAAAGTTGCAGATGTAAAAGCAGTAGATGACATTTCTTTTTCAATCAACAAAGGTGAAACATTTGGCTTAGTCGGAGAAAGCGGCTGCGGAAAATCTACCGCGGGGCGCGCAATTTTGCGTTTGCACGAACCTACTGCGGGAAAAATTATTTTTAACGGCGCGGATATCACCAAGTATAGCCCTTCACAAATGAAATCTATGCGCAGTAAATTGCAGATTATTTTTCAAGATCCCTATTCTTCGCTGAATCCAAGTATGCCAATTAGTGATATTATTGGCGAAGGCCTAATCGCGCAAGGCGTCAGGTCGCGCAAAGAGCGAGAAAGCATCATTGCGTTTTATTTGAAGCGCGTGGGTTTACAGCCGGAATATATGCGCCGGTTTCCGCATGAATTCAGCGGCGGCCAACGGCAGCGTATCGGCATAGCGCGCGCATTGGCGCTGAAACCCGCATTTGTGGTAGCAGATGAGCCGGTAAGCGCGCTGGATGTTTCCATCCAATCCCAAGTGCTGAATCTGCTGAAAGAATTACAGCAGGAATTTAACCTTACGTACCTGTTTATTGCCCATAATTTACCGGTTGTAGAATATATCAGCGACCGGGTTGGCGTTATGTATTTAGGTAAATTGGCTGAAGTTGGAGAATCAAAAACTCTTTATAATATGCCGCTGCACCCATACACCGCAGCGCTACTATCAGCAGCGCCGATTCCCGATCCAACAGTGCGCCGCAAACGCATTTTATTAACCGGCGATGTTCCCAGCCCAATTAACCCACCCAGTGGCTGCCGATTTCATACTCGGTGCCCAATTGCTCAACCTATCTGCAAAGAGCAGGAACCTGCTTTGGTAGATAAAACGGGCACAGGGCATTATGTTGCCTGCCACTTCTCAGATCGTGTTGGCGAGCTTGTCGCATCATCACAAAATTAATTATTTGCAGTAAACTGAGCGCTTTTCAATTTTATATACAAGATTGAAAGGCGCTCTTTTATTTTCCACTAAAATAACTCGAAAACCCATGAAAAAAAGCGAAGTTGTTGATCAACAGCTTCGCTTTTCGGTACAATGCGTTTCGTTACAGGCGCATCAATTGCGCAACGGTTTCCCTGTGCTAAGTGTATACGCAATGCGATCTTGCGTTTTTTGCGTGCCTATCAGGCTAACAAACGCTTCGCGCTCTAAATCAAGGATATCTTGCTCAGTTAAAACCTGTCCCGGCTGACAATCGCCACCGGTCAGGACCATTGCAAGTTTATCTGAAACCAAAACATCATGTTCACTGGCTTTGCCTTGCAAACGCAGATTATCAACAACTTGCTTCAAAACCAGCCGCATGCCGCTTCCGCCTAACTGGAATGTTGCCGGCTCCGGCTTTTTCCAGTCGCCACGAGCCGCCATTTCAGCAAGCTCGACAGCATCGGCTTTAGCGTCGGTTAACAAACGCTCGCGATCAAAACTCAGACGATCGGTTTTGCGCAAAAATCGATAGCCTTGCGCCTCGCGTGCGCTGGTTGAAACAGTCGCCATCGCAACCAGTTCAAACACATGCCTGGAAGCGCTAAACGGCCCTTTATCCGGTGTGCCTTTAGACCAGCGCGCCAGCATTTCTTTACAGCCGCCGCCACCGGGAATTAGGCCAACACCGGTTTCCACTAACCCAATATAGGTTTCAACAGCCGCGCGCGCATGATGTGCGTGCATGGTAATTTCACAGCCGCCGCCCAATGTTCTGCCTGCCGGGGCAACAACTATGGGAATATCCGCAAACTTCAAAGTCATGTTAGCCTGTTGAAATGTATTGGTTACTTTGTCAATGATAGGCCATTGGCGCATTTTCGCAGCTAACAGCAACTGCGCTATATTTGCTCCTGCCGAAAAATCCGGAGCTTCATTGCCAATAACCAGCGCGCGACCCCATTTTTTTGTTTCCGACACAGAGTTTTGCAGCAATTTTATCAAATCATCATCCAAAGCGTTCATTTTGGTATGAAATTCCAACAGCATAACGCCATCGCCAATATCTATCAGAGAGGCGGAACGATTCTGCGCCACAACTTTATTGCCGGCTTTAAACGCCGCCAATTTCAGCGGTTCTTCTCCCGGCGCAAAAGGAACATAGGAATGCGCAGGAAATGAATAATAGGCTTTGGGTTCTTGTTCGGTATAGAATTTACCCGTTCCGTTGCCCAAAACATCCTGAACCATCTGTGGAATCATTCGGCCTTCTTGCTGCAAACGGCGCGCAGTCGTATCCACACCCAGATAGTCCCAAATTTGAAATGGGCCAACATCATAATTAAAGCCCCAGCGAATAGCGCTATCAATATTGCGCACATCATCTGTAATCGTTGCGCCAATGGCCGCCGCATAAACCAGTGTATCAGCTGTAGTTTCCCAAGCAAGTTTTCCCGCGCGGTCCTGCGAATTAACCATCACCTTTATGCGCTCCAGCGGGCTGCTTATTTCTTTTACAGCGTCTATAGCCGGAAAACTGACCCGCGGATATTCACGATATTCCATGGCAGATGGGTCTAGCGTAAATACCGTGCGTTTTCCGCCGTCTCCGCGTTCTCGGCGGAAAAATCCTTGGCCGGTTTTATTGCCCAGCCATTTATTGGCGATCATAGTACGCACGAACTCTGGCAACTGAAAAGTATCACGGAACGGATCATCCTGCAAATTGCGATATAATCCATCGGCGACATCAACCAAAATATCCACGCCGGCCAAATCGGCAGTGCCAAAAATAGATGATTTTGGGCGGCCCATCGGAACGCCTAAAATAGCGTCTACCTCATCAAAGCGATACCCTTCCTGCATTGTTCGGTTTAAAGTAGCCAAAAAGCCATAGTTAGCAATACGGTTTCCGATAAAGCCCGGTGTATCTTTGCAAACAACCGTCCCTTTACCCAAAACTTGCGAGCCAAATTGTCCCATAAATGTAATAATTTCGGGATCGGTTTCGGCGCTGGGAACCAATTCAAGCAGCTTTAAAAAGCGCACAGGGTTAAAGAAATGCGTAATTAAAAAATGCTTGCGGAAGCTTTCACTTCGTCCCTCTAGCAGCAGCTGCGCGGGAATACCCGATGTATTCGAGCTGATAATACTATCCGGTTTACGGAACTGCTCTATTTTTGCGTACACATTTGCTTTCACATCCAGCCGCTCAAACACAGCTTCTACAATCAGGTCAACATCGGCTAATTGCGCCAGATCGTCCTCAATATTACCTACAGTAACACGGCCGGAGTCTTGGCGGGAATAAAACGCCGAAGCGGGCTTAGCTTTTATGGCGCGTTCCAAGCCGCCTTGGGCAACCTTGTTGCGCGCTGCGCGATCCGTTGAATTTTTTGCTTCTTCCGGAACAATATCGAAAAGAAACACAGGGATTCCGGCATTGGCAATTTGCGCAGCAATGCCGGACCCCATCGTGCCGGCGCCAATAACAGCGGCGCGGCGAATAGTATATGGCATATGCCAAATCCTCCTATACGCGCTCGATTATGGTTGCAACACCTTGGCCGCCGCCAACGCACAGTGTAGCCATGCCAATAGTCTTATTTGCAGTTGTTAATGCATTTAACAGGGTAACAATCAGGCGTGCGCCAGAGCAGCCAAGCGGATGGCCAAGCGCAATAGCGCCACCATGCGGATTAACTTTTGTTTCATCAATATTTAATTCGCGAATTACCGCAAGGTTTTGGACCGCAAAAGCCTCATTTAATTCAAACAAATCAATATCTTGCAACGCCATGCCTGAGCGTTTCAGTGCTTTGTGCACAGCGCCGACAGGGCCAATGCCCATAATTTCCGGAGCAACACCATTTACCGCCATGGTACGAATGCGCGCTAATGGGGTAACGCCAAGTTCTTTGGCTTTTTCCGCAGACATAATGACTACAGCCGATGCGCCATCATTTAAAGGGCTGGAATTGCCGGCGGTAACAGATCCGCCTTTAACGAAAACAGGCTCCAGGGTGGCAAGTTTTTCTAATGAAGTATCGCGGCGTGGGCCATCATCAGTAGTAACAACTTCACCATTCGGCAAAACAATCGGAACAATTTCGCGCGCAAAAATACCGGAATCTATTGCGTTAACCGCGTTGGTGTGGCTGCGCAGCGCATAGCGATCCTGCTCTTCGCGTGAAATGCTATATTTATTCGCCAAGTTTTCAGCGGTTAACCCCATAGGAATATAAGATTCCTCAAACTCGGTGGTCATTTTCCCTTTCAGGCCGCACAGCTCTACGCCGGCAGGGTTTTGGTACAATTTTGGATTAAAACTGGGGTTAAAGCCACCCATAGGAACATGCGACATAGATTCTACGCCACCGGCAATAACAACATCACCATAGCCCAGCATAACGGATTGCGCCGCCATATTCACTGCTTGCAAACTGGAAGCGCAAAAGCGGTTAACCGTAACAGAAGCCGCTGTTGTCGGCAAACCAGCTAATCCGGTGATAATGCGGGCAATATTCATGCCTTGTTCACCTTCGGGAAAGGCGCAACCAATAATAACATCTTCGATCAAAGATTGGTCGAGATTAGGGACCTTTTCAACCGCAGCGCGAATTACGGCGGCGGCAAGGTCATCCGGTCGTATATCTTTTAAAGAGCCTTTCGACGCCCGGCCAATCGGGCTGCGCAAAGCGCTGACAATAACTGCTTCTGGCATAAGAGCCTTTTCTCCCTTGAAATTTTTGTTCATTTACGAATGATTGAAACGTACAAAATAGATGGTTCTGCTTACTATCTGCGGCGCAGCCAAAGATACAAAGATATTCATCTTGGCAATTGACTGCGCCGTCAGTGAATGCGCAAATTTATAACGGATATCCGCCGCTTTGAATAACTTCTTCGGCCAATGCGCGCGACAGTGTGGTATAACTGGCGTCTACATCAGCAAAATACGCGCGGGTGAGCTTCAATTCTTTTTCGCGGTCTTCGCTTTCCAAAGCGTCTTGCAAAATGCGTTCCGCGGCAACACGAATATTCGGCAGCAGCTTCATCGTATTAAAGTTAGCAAGCTGGGTATGGATTTTTGCTTTGGCGTCGCCTGCGCGGGTAGCGTGCAAAGCGCGGCCAATAACGCTATCAAGAACATAAAGGTAAATCAGCATATCGCCAACGTTGCCTAAAAATTCTTCTTCTTCCTTCAGTGTCATCATATACTTCATAGAAGCTTTCATGGCTGCATAGACAGCGGCGCGTTTAGCGTGTTCCAGCGCGTTTACGGCAGAACGCAGTTCAGTTGGGGTATCATCTGCGGCAAAATCAGGAGATTCACCGGCTTGGATCTGTGGGTCTACCTCATTAAATAAACCAAACAAATCAACTTTATTTTTCATAACCCGATCGAACAGCACGCCAGCGGCCAATAAGCGGTTTATTTCATTTGTGCCTTCAAAAATGCGGGTAATACGCGCATCGCGATAGCCTTTTTCAATGGGATATTCTTGCATAAAGCCATTGCCGCCAAAAATCTGCACACCGTCATCAACAACTCGGCCAACCGCCTCACTGCCGTAAACTTTCGAAATAGAGGCTTCGATAGCAAATTCTTCAACAGCGTTTATCTGCGCTTGTTTATTTTCTCCTGCGGCGGCGCGCGTATGTTCAATATCGCTGGCAACTCGGAAGCCCATTGCTTCAATTGCGTATGTTTCCGCAGCCATTGCCGCCAACTTCAGCTGAATTAAACCAAACTGATCGATGGCTTTGCCAAAAGCTTTGCGGGTATGCGCAAAATCAGCAGACAAATTTAAGGCGCGGCGCGCAGCAGAAACTCCGCCAACACCTAATTTTAGGCGGCCAATATTCAAAATATTAAAAGCAATTTTATGGCCGCGGCCGATTTCGCCGAGCACATTTTCAACCGGCACATCTACATTTTCAAAGAACACTGCGCGTGTAGATGAGCCTTTAATGCCCATTTTCTTTTCTTCAGCTCCCAAACGGATTCCGGGAGATTTCATGTCCACAATAAAGCCGGTAAATTGTGTATCGTTAATTTTGGCAAACGCAATGCCGATATCAGCAAATCCGCCATTGGAGATCCACTGTTTTACGCCGTTTAAAATATAGTGTTTGCCATCCGGCGCCAGTTCCGCGCGAGTTTTAATATTCATCGCGTCAGAGCCAGCGCCCGGTTCAGTCAGCATGTAGCAGCTTACCAGTTCCCCGGTGACCATTTTGGGTAAAAACCGCGCTTTTTGCTCTTCATTGCCATAATACACAATTGGAAGCAACCCGATTGTTGTTTGCGTGCCCATCGCAACCGCAAAAGACCCTTCCGCTTGTTCCGATGCAATAATTGCACTATACACTAACCCAAGGTCTTGACCGCCGAAAGCTTCAGGAACATCTACACCTAAAATGCCTTGTTCGCCGGCTTTGCGCAACAAAGATTTCAGTAGGCCCTCTTCTTGATGATCGATTGCGTCAGATTTTGGCAAAACTTCGCGCTCGGTAAATGTGCGAGCCAATTCACGGACCGCTTGTTGTTCGTCATCAAATTTTTCCGGTGTTAAAAATTGCGCTTTGGTTACCGGTGTTATTAAAAATCCGGCGCCTTTAGCGGTTGATTGCATGTCTGTCGCCATTGTTGACTTGTCTCCTTTGATGTTCGTGGTAAACGTTCATTTGTATATAGAAACAAACATTTTGTTTCTTGGCTGTTTGTGGCTATAGGAAGTAACTCTTTTCCAGCGTTTTCCGCGGCAAATCGTTTTGCTTCGCCATGGCCTCGCTTGGCAAACACCTGTTTTACGATGGATTCTGCTTTTGCTTTGCGGCTTCTGCAATAGCTTCTTCACGAAGTTCACGCCGCAGCACTTTGCCGATTAAAGATTTCGGCAATTCTTTTCGGAAAAATACCTGTTTAGGAACTTTATATTTCGCAAGATCTTGCTGGCAAAATGCAATTATTTCATCCGGTGTGGCATGGGCGCCATCTTTCAGAACAATATATGCGCGCACTGTTTCACCGCGGTAAGCGTCGGGCACGCCAACCACCACGCATTCCTGCACTGCCGGATGTTTTGCCAGCGTTTCCTCGACCTCGCGGGGATAAATATTATATCCGCCGGCAATAATAATATCTTTCGCGCGATCAACGATAGTAAAATAGCCATCACTGTTCATCGTAGCGATATCACCGGTTTTCAGCCAGCCATTTTGGAATACTTTCGCTGTCTCATCCGGCCGATTCCAATAGCCTTTCATCACCTGCGGACCAAAAATAGCCAGTTCTCCGGCTTCGCCCAAAGGCATGTCATCTCCCGTAACAGGATCTATTACTTTTGCGGCTGTGCTGGGGTATGGCACACCAATAGTGCCAATGCGCCGGTCGCCAAACAACGGGTTTGCGTGTGTTACCGGTGATGTTTCGGTTAACCCATAGCCTTCCGCCACGCGCGCTCCGGAAAGGCGCTCAAATCGCTCTTGCACTTCGTGCAGCAGTGGCGCCGCGCCGCTTAAGCAGACCCTAACCGAACTGATATCTCCCTTTCCCCGTTTTTCAATATACCGCGAAATCGCAATATACATTGTAGGAATGCCGGGAAACACATCGGTTCGGTAACGCTCAATTGCCGATACCACGTCTTTGGGCACAAAACGCGGAAGCAGCACACAGCTTGAACCGCCCCACATGCTTGTAAGCAAACCCACCGTCAGGCCATAAACGTGAAAAAATGGAGCAACAGCTAATGTACTGTGCACAGAGTAGCGCGGAAAACGAATCCACGCGGCGCACATCAGCGTATTTGCCATTAAATTGCGCTGCGTTAGCATTGCGCCTTTAGCAACACCAGTTGTGCCGCCGGTATATTGCAATACAGCCAATTCGTTGGGTGAAAATGCCGGGTCGGCAAACTCATCTTCGTTCCCGTTTACAGATGCGCCACCGGTGTTTAACAGATCTTGCAGAAATACAATCTGCGAATCTTGTTTCATTTCCTTCATGGAAACAACCGGTTTGCCGCGCTGTTCTTGCGCCTGTTTTATGGGGTACAGCGCGGAAAGAGGAAATGGCAGATATTCTTTGACAGCCGTAATGATCACTTTTTCGATCGAGGTAGTATTCCGCGCCTCTTTTACAACCGGAAAAAGAATATCCAAGGTAATAATTGCTTTTGCGCCGGAATCTGTTAGCTGATGGCGCATTTCCGAAACAGTATAAAGTGGATTGGTGGATACAACAACCGCGCCGGCTTTCAGCGCGCCAAAAAACGCTATGGGATATTGCGGAGTATTTGGCAGGCAAATCGCAACACGATCTCCCTTGGTTATTCCGATTTTCTTTAAGGATCGGGCAAATCGGCTGCTGAGATCATCTAACTGCGCATAGCTAATCTTTTTACCGTAAAAAATCAGCGCCGGCCGATCTCCCACTGCTTTTGCAGCGTCGGTAAGCAAGGTATACAGTGGTTTATCCGGTATCTCTACTGTTGCCGGAACACCTTCGTCGTAGTGCGCGATCCACGGATATGGCTGATGTGAAGCTTCATTCTGAGTGTTCGGTGATTGCGCCACGCTGCGCGCTCCTTTCTGCGTGATCCAACATGATGCGGTCGAGAACAGTATCACAATTGTTTCACAGAAAACACGTTTTAGTATATTGTAATTATTATACGCAACGCTGTAACGTATTGGGATATTGCCAGCTATCAAATACACCGGTAAGCCAGCAACAAATTACCACCATTCAGTTACAGTATCAAGCTAGCAACAATAACGCTTTATGCCCAGCGCAGCTGTGTTTTAATCAGCGCATCACTGCTATAATACAATATGAACAGATCTTTTTGAGTTGTGTTCTTTACCGGGAAGTTCGATAGAATGTGAACAACCACTGAGCTGAAGACTCAGTGGCTTCGGCCACGAAAGTCCAGGCCCAGTCCCGCAAGGGCACGTTCACCAGACTCGGTCAGGAGAAATCCTGGTTCCGTTCGGAAGGTCATGACAC
>JAJYBV010000036.1 GCA_021778805.1 Chloroflexota bacterium
TTCAGCGCGACCGGCGCATGGCTGTTAGGATAGTGGTACGTCAGGGTAATCGGCTTCTGCAAGAACGGTCCTTGCGTCAATTCGCTGCCGGCGTGGTTCTGCAGCTGGATCAGCCATGTGCCCAACGAGATGATCGTGCCATCGGTGCTTCCCGAGCCACCGGCTATCTGGCTGACCACCACCTGCGGCGCGCTGCCCAACCGAGTCACATCCGCGCGGCTGATGGCCCCGGCGGGGATCGTCACGGTGAATCGGCCATCGCTGCATCGTGAACGACCGCGGCGCCGGTATACCCCTGCGACACTGGGAAAATCCAGGGATTCGTAAGGGGCGGATGCCCCTTGCTCGGGGTTTGGGGTGTCCCCAAAAACATCTTTTTTTAAGAAACACCTCACGGCACACATATCCAGGGATTCGTAAGGGGCGTATGCCCCTTGCGCGGGGTTTGGGGCGCCTCCCAAAATCTTTTTTTTTAAGAAACACCTCGCGGCGCCCACAAGGGATTCGTAAGGGGCAGTTGCCCCTTACGCAGGGTTTGGGGTGTCCCCAAAATCATTTTTTATTGTAAAAATCCCACAGGGCAATATTATTTGTCGGGCAGCCAGGGCGACCGCAAGGGTCGCCCCTACCGGATTGCATTGCCTCAGGTGTGACCGCGCGGTATTTGTATTTAAACAAAACACAATACGGCGACCCAGGCGCAACGATATGAGCTTATGCTTTTAACCGCGCAGCAAACCTGCCTATGCGGCTGATGGCTTCCTCGATTTTATCGTAGGCCGCGCAATATGCGCAGCGGATATGCCCGGCGCCGCGTGCGCCAAAAGCAGATCCGGGAACAACTGCAACCTGTTCTTCGCGCAGCAATCTTTCCGTAAAAGTTTCGTCATCTAACCCGGTTGATTCTATGGAAGGAAAAGCATAAAATGCGCCGGTCGGCTCGTGGCAGCTAAAACCAATGGAGCGAAATCCCTCCACAATCATCGCGCGGCGTCGATTAAATTCTGCGTGCATTTCCTGAACATCCGGCTCACCAAATTTCAGCGCCTGCGCCGCGGCCGCTTGCGCATTTGTTGGCGCGCACATAATAGCATATTGATGAATTTTCATCATTGCTTCCAGAATATTTGCCGGACCGGCAGCATACCCAACGCGCCAGCCTGTCATGGCGTAAGCTTTTGAAAAACCATTTAAAACAATGGTTCTTTCACGCATACCCGGCAAAGACGCAATTGAAACATGTTCTACTCCGTACACTAAACGGCTGTAAATTTCATCACTCAGCACAATCAAGTCGTGCTTCACCGCCAAGGCAGCTATTTTCTCCAGTTCTTCGCGTGAAATTACCGATCCGGTTGGATTATTGGGCGAACCCAAAAGAATCAGTTTAGTTTTAGGAGTAATCAGTTCGGCAAACCGTTCGGCCTTCGGCTCATAATTTTCCTCGGCGTAGGTTGGCACTGGCACGGGCACACCGCCGGAAAAAACAATATCGGCTTCATACGCCACATATCCAGGATCGGGTGTCAGCGCTTCATCGCCGGCATCCAACAGCGCGCGCATCGCGTCATCTACAGCTTCGCTAACGCCTACAGTGACCATAATTTCAGTTCGGGGATTATAGGATACACCAATTTGGCGCTGCAATTCCTCCGCAATGGCCTCGCGCAGTTCAAGCGTTCCCCAATTAGAAGTATAATGCGTTTCTCCGCGCTCGATAGATTGTATGCCGGCTTGGCGAATGTGGTCTGGCGTCGTAAAATCTGGCTCGCCAACACTTAAAGAAATAACATCAGGCATAGCGGCCGCAATATCAAAAAACTTGCGAATACCCGAAGGTTTCACCTTCAAAGCGCGTTGCGATAAATATTGGCGTGTATGTGCAGTGTCCATAATACTCTTCTTTCTGCAAAATGTGTGCCGGCTGCTCCGTTTGCTGATATGCGCGGTAATGGCGCGCAACTTAAAAACGCTGCATTAAACGAACGGCCGATAAGCAAAAAAGCAAAACAATATTCTTTACCAACAGTTTGTCATTTTCGCCATAAAACACTACTACAGGCGTTATAACACGCTAAAAAAAGAGTTGCAAATAGCACAGATATTTTAATCAGGATGACGACCAACAGAGCGGAGTACATTGAGCGCCACATCGCGCCTGTTGTTGATCAAACACCGCACGGTACACCTGAGGCACTGCAATCCGGTAGGGGCGACCCTTGCGGTCGCCCTTGCTGCTCGGCTACCAATATTTCCCATCGGAAAATAAAATAAAAAGAGATTTTGGGGACACCCCAATCCCCGCGCAAGGGGCTGCTGCCCCTTACGTATCCCCTGTGTACCGTGCGGTGGTTGATTATAAAAAAATATTTTGGGGACACCCCAATCCCCGCGCAAGGGGCTGCTGCCCCTTACGTATCCCCTGTGTACCGTGCGGTATTGTTTTATAAAAAAATATTTTTGGGGACACCCCAATCCCCGCGCAAGGGGCTGCTGCCCCTTACGTATCCCCATATATGTTATTGATTTGGTGTGACCGGGCCAATATAGCAAAAAGAAAGATCCGGCGCACAAAACCAAGCAATTTCCCCGGCTTTTGCCGGTTTGCGATCTATCTGTATAAATACACTTGCCGGAAAAAGCCGCGCCAGTGTTGAGCTGAGCAATATATGGTAAGTGTTTCCGCCGGAGGTAATCTCGCCGGAAAGCGTGGCGCCTTCCGGCGCAAAATGATTCATAATCGATTCTGCCTGTAGCGCCGTCCAGGAAGATCCGGCTGCCGGCTCGATATGCGTTGCGCTGATAAGAGTCGATCCGGTTGAGCCTCGAGTTAAAAACGCAAAAACATATACCGGTATTCCCTGTATGGTTGCGTTAAACGATGCGTTATCGCTAAATTGCTGAACCGGCGCGCCATATGCCGCGGAAAATTGGCTCAGTGTTTCACCCAATTGAGGACCCGATCCATATATTGGTGTGGGGGTTAAAGTTGGCAATGGTGTAAAGGTTGGTTTGGCGGCAAATGGAACAGCGCCTGTGCCGCCGGGAGCCGCAACTACAAATACCGTTAAGGCAATAATGGCAATTAATGCGGTAAATAGCGCCGCCAATATAAACATTCTGCGATTTTGGGTTAGTGAGGTAAAATTGAACGAGGTTTCTGACGCCGAATCTGCAGATTTCCGTACATGCGGAACTTCTTCAGGAGGTTTAACAATTGGTTCGGATACTTTTAAGGAAACAGGAGTATTTACCGCAGACATTCGTTCCGTTTCTTTTTCCGAAACAAATGTATTTTGCTTATTTTGTTGCGTTGGGTTTCGCGGATCCATCTTTTTAACTCATTTCTCTATTACACGCTTTTAAGGAAACAAATGTTAACCAGTTGCCGAGCAGTACATTGCAATTATTTTTATCTTGGCACCGTTCGCATATAACGAAGCTGATATTATTCTGTAGCCAGCCTATCAAATTCATATATCCATGTCAATTGACTAAGGACCATTGTAGAGCCGCTAAATAGCACAACATTATTGTGATTGACACTATATTTTAAGTTGATTGCTATAGCAAAAAAATATTTTGCCATGCCGCAGGGCAAGGGATATATTTTTAAAGACAACTTAAATGTTTATACTGAGACGCAGGGGGAACAAAAAGCTATATATATTGGGGTATATATGCGCATACCAGCGCTGAAGATAAAAAAAACTATGCAGGGCGGTTTTTTGCGCAGATTACCGACCTGCAGCAGAGCAAATAATATTCAACATAACGGCCCTTGCCATAGGGCGCAACCACATCAATCAATTTGCGAAGCGCGAAGCTCTAATAAAATTTTGCGAAGCGCTGCTGCCCGCCCATGATACCACTCTGTTGGATAAATTTGTTGGGAAAGCATGGGCAGCGCATGGTCATCTCTGCTTGAATGAACAGCAGAGTGTTCAAGTAAAAATATTTCACGGACTATTTTCCGTTCAGATGGCGCCGGCCAGCCGCGTTGCAACGCTTCGTTGTGCATGCGCAACATGCTGGAGTAGCCCAAAGAAAAATATTTATTTTCCTGTGAAGTCATTTGGAATATCTTTCTTCCCTATCGTTTGAATCTTCAGAATATTCGCGCGCAAAATCCATATAAAACAGATATCGGCGCCGCACTTTACCCGATACTGTAAATACGTTTGCGCAAAAAAGAATTGTTCCTTGCGCACTGTTTTACATGCAGAAATCTACGCGCACATTTCTTAATCAGATTGTACCGTAGATGATGGGTTCGATTCAATAAGCGCAACAGCCGAACAAGCAATACCTTCTTTGCGTCCGGTAAAGCCTAATCCATCGGTTGTTGTTGCTTTTACGCTAATATCTTGCAGTGGCATTTGTAATATTTCGGCAAGACTTTGGCGCATCGCGTCTATAAATGGGCTAAGTTTCGGCGTTTCAGCAATAATAACTGCGTCAATATTGCCAATTCGCCAGCCGTTTGTTTGCAGCAAATGCAGCGTATGACGCAAAAATACACTGCTGGGCGCGTTTTTCCATCGCTCATCGCTCGAAGGAAAATGCCGGCCGATATCACCAAGCGCGGCCGCGCCCAACAATGCGTCGGTAATTGCGTGGATCAGCGCATCGGCGTCGGAATGGCCGTCTAAACCCATGGTATGGGGTATGGTAACACCACCCAAGATCAGCGGACGATTGGGTACAAACGCATGAACATCATAACCGGCGCCTATTCGCATTTAGTTCACCTTTTTCGCAGAAACTACTTTAGCTTGAGTAAACAGCAGCAAATAATCGCGGCCGCCGGCTTTAGAATCGGTTCCGGACATATTAAATCCGCCGAACGGATGCACGCCAACCAAAGCGCCGGTACATTTGCGGTTCAGATATAAATTGCCAACATGGAACACATCCGCCGCATGCGCCAATCGTGTTTCGTCTCGGGAATATACCGACCCGGTCAGGCCATATTCCGTGCTGTTGGCGATTCGCAGCGCATCTTCAAAATCAGCGGCTTTAATGATAGCCAGCACGGGGCCAAAGATTTCTTCTTGCGCAATACGCGCCGCGCCGTCTACGTCTGTAAATATCGTCGGCGGAATATAATAACCGGCGCGTCCGGCTTCGCCACCGCCAAGCGCTAATTTTGCTTCTTGCCGGCCAATTTCAATATATTCGCGGATTTTTTGAAACGCATTCGCGTCTATAACCGGACCAAATCCAATGCCTTCAACTTCGGGATCACCAACAACAATTTTCTGCGCTATCTGCAATGCTTTGGCAACCACCTCATCATAAACCTGTGCAACAATAATTGCCCGTGAACCGGCAGAACATTTTTGTCCCTGGAAGCCAAACGCCGAAGAAACTATTCCGGCCGCAGCTGCGTCGAGATCTGCTGTTTCATCGACAACAATTGCGTCTTTGCCGCCCATTTCAAGAATTGCTCGCTTAATCCAAAGCTGCCCCGGCTGGTGTTCCGCCGCCAATTTATTAATGCGCAGTCCCACATCGCGCGAACCGGTAAAGGCAATAAACCGAGTGCGTTTATCGGCCACCAAATAATCTCCGATGACGCTGCCGGAACCCGGCACAAAATTTATAACACCTTTGGGTAAACCAACCTCTTCCATAATAGCTACAAAGCGCGCCGCTATAACAGCAGAAGTGCTGGCCGGCTTCAACACAACAGTGTTGCCGGCTACAACAGAAGCGGTAGTCATTCCGGCCATAATCGCCATTGGAAAATTCCATGGCGGAATAACGACGCCAACACCTAAAGGAATATAGGTTAACCGATTTTCCTCACCCGGAATATGCGTAATTGGCTGTTCTTGCGATAATCTCCACATTTCCCGCGCATAAAAATTAAGAAAATCAATGGCTTCTGCAACGTCTGCGTCGGCCTCTACCCAGGTTTTGCCTGTTTCAAACATCAGCCAGGCGTTTAATTCCAAACGGCGCTGTGTCATCAATTCGGCGGCGTCAATAAGGTATTGCGCGCGCTTTTCCGGCGGAGTAAACCGCCATGTTTCAAAAACTTCTGCGGCGGCGGCAAGCGCTTTATCGGCGTCTTCCCGCGAAGCAGATGAAAGAACACCCACAACCTCATCCGGTCTTGCAGGGTTTATCGAGGTAATTGTTGCGGAAGTATGAATTTTTTCACCATTAATAATTAATGGATACGAAACACCTAACTGATTGCGCACTTGCTCTACCGCTTCACGCTGCGCGGCGGCGTTGGCAGGAACGCTATAGTCAGTCAATGGAGTATTAACAAATTCAGAGCTAAGACGATCTGATAAAGTAGCTGTCATGATGATGGCCTTTCAGACACAATTCTGATGAAATGGTTGGGACGCAACGATGCGCTGAACCAAAAGCATCAGCGCAGAATGGCGCCGGCTTTCATTTCAGTATATCATCTAACGGCAGCGCTGTTAAAGCGCGCTGGGTTTATCCAATCGAAAGGTAATTGTTTCATTTCCATACAAATCTTTGCGCCGCAGCCCGGAGCGATAGCCCCGCCCAGACCAAAACGCAACGGCGGGTGTATTTACCGTCAATACACCTAAGCCAATATGGCGGATATTCGGCTGCGAGAAAAACCAATCTTCCAGCAATTGCGCCGATTCAGAGCCTAATCCGTGGCGCTGATATTCTTTGCGTATCATCAGCAAAGCTATCCAAGCGTTATCCGGCGGAGGAACCAACGCAGTGATAGCCATGCCTGTTAAGTCTGCCGCCTGATTCTGTATGCGCCAAACATTTCCGCCCGGCATCTTCAGCGTTTCCGCAATTTCGCGCTGCGCCGTAGCCAGACTAATAGTGGAATCACCGCCGGACCACATAGTAAATTGCTCATCTCCGTTATATGCCGGCAATAAATCTTCGGCAGCTTCCTCGCCAACAGCAACAAGGGCTAGTTGTGGCCCTTGCAAAATACATTGGTTCAATTTTATACCTCCCAAAATACCAAAAGCCGGCGCGCGCCACGTCAACATAAGAGTATTCCGCAATGGTAGCGCTTAACCGGAAGCGCGCAGTGATTTTTTACGCTGCTTTGGATATTTTTCATCCGCAGAGCCATACGTTTTCCATTTTTCAGCGCGCAGCAATAAATCTTCAGCGTTGCGCAAAGAATGTTCGGTAATTACACCTCCCAGCATTTGCGCTATCTCTCGCACGCGAGTACTGCGATCCAATTCGGTAACGTGCACTTGAGTGTGATCTTTTTGTGCGCTTTTACTCACCTGCCAATGCTGGTCTGCAAAAATCGCCATTTGCGGCAAATGTGTTACACAAAACACTTGCCGGCGCTGCGCCAATTTCCACAGCATTTCGCCGACAATCTGGCCAGTAGCTCCGCCAATTCCGGCGTCGATTTCATCAAATATTTGTATTGGGGTTTCATCCGCGTCACTCAGCATTGTTTTCAAAGCAAGCATAACCCGCGACATTTCTCCGCCGGAAGCGATTTTAGCCAAGGAACGAACCGGTTCACCGGCGTTGGCAGAAAATAAAAACTCGATGGCGTCGGCGCCGGAAGCGTTCACGGCTAAGCGTTCATGTTCGGGGCCACAGGGAACGCCATCTGCGTCCGCTGTTTTATCGATGTGAATAACAAAACGTGTATTGCGCATATGCAGTTTTTCCAGCAGCGCTTCCATATGCATTTGCATTTGTTCCGCGGCGGAAGTACGCAGCAGAGTCAGTTCATCCGCCAAAGCGCCTAACACATTGCGCAATGTTTCAATTTCCGCGGCCAATTCCGCTAAGCGTTCATCTTTGCGCAGCAATTCATGCAATTCTTTTTGCGCATTGCGGCCAAATTCTTGAATTTCTGCTACCGTAGCGCCATATTTTCGCTTTAATGTGCGAAAAACCGCTAATCGATTTTCCACTTCATCTAATCGCTGCGGATCCGCTTCTATGCGTTCGGCGTATTTTTTAAGAGATTGCGCCGCATCCTCCAATTGATACACACTGTCGCGAATAGCGGCAACCTGTGTTTCAAGGGAAGCGTCATAGCGTACAAGCGAGGAAATAATTTTTTCCAGCGAGGCCAACAAATCGAAGCAACCAACAGAATCATCAGATTCTGAGCCATTTAGGCAAGCGAGCGCCGTCGTTATTTCAGCGTTGATGTGTTCGGCGTTTGCCAGAATCTTTTTTTCATTTTCCAAATCTTCCGGTTCATTTGGCAGCAGATGAGCAGAGTCAATTTCATCAACCTGATATTGCAGCAATTCTGCGCGCCGCGCCGTTTCACGTTCATTCATCTGCAAAGCGGCCCATTCGCGGCGCAACGCTTTCCACTCCGAATATTTTGCCGCAAAACCGCGCTGTTTTTGCTGCAGCGCGGCAAAGCGGTCTAAATACCCGATATGGCTTTCGGTTTTTAACAGTTTTAAATGTTCATGTTGATCGGAGGAATCTATCAGTAAAGAGCCAAGCCTTGCTAAGGCGCCGATCGCCACTGCGCTGCCATTGATTCTGGCGGAACTGCGGCCATTCGCAGCAATTTCACGCGAAATAATCAGCGTATCATCTTCAATTTCAATACCGAGATCTTCCAGCAGCGCAGATATATTCTGCTGCAGCGAATCACTTTCCGAAGATGGCGCAGAAACGTCTTGTGATGCGCTGACAGCAAGAGGCAGCCAAGGGAGAATAAATACCCCTTCTATAACCGCCTTGGCGGCGCCTGAACGGACAAATTCTGCGCCGACACGCGCGCCAAGGATAGCGCCGATCGCGTCGAGTACAATTGATTTACCGGCGCCGGTTTCCCCGGTAAACACAAGTAACCCGCCGCGAAACTCCAGCCGGACATATTCAATGATAGCAAAATTGCGAATAGTCAGCTCGTGCAGCATTATTTCAATGGATGTGCGCCATTGGCGATAAATTCAGCGTACCATTTGCCGCTGTCTTTCACATACCGGCGCTGGCTGGAAAAATCGGTATATACAATTCCAAACCGCGGCTTAAACCCGCAAGCCCATTCAAAGTTATCCATAAATGACCAGATAAAATAGCCTTTTACCGGCGCTCCGGCAGCCTGTGCTTTTTGCATAGACGCAATATGCTCTTGCAAATATTCTATGCGGCGCGGGTCATGGACTTCGCCGGTTTCAGTTAACACATCGGGATAAGCGGCGCCGCTTTCGGTAACATAGATATCATGGCCGGGATAATCTTTGGCAATTCTTTGAATCAGTTGGCCAAGCCCTTGCGGATAAGATTCCCATCCCATTTCAGTTAAATCTTTCGTTTTAGGTGGAAGCACTTCAAACCCCGGCATTTCTTGCTTTGCGCGAATGAAATAGTGCCGATAATAATTGACGCCAATAAAATCCATCGGTTGGCGCATAACGCGCAAATCATCCGCCAATGTATTATCTTCTTGAACCATGTGAGCTATTTCTTTAGGAAACTCACCGCGCAAAGTAGGTTCTAGCGCCATTCGATTAATAAATGCGTCACCCAGCGCCGCGGCGGCAATATCATCATCTTTATCAGTATCGGGATCAATCTGGGCCAAGCTATACGCAATGCCGGCAGAGGAATTGGCCACGTTAGCGCGAAGAGCCTGCATAGCAAGGCCATGGCCCAATAATAAATGCCGCATTACAACTGTCGCATAGTTCAGGTTTTTCAAACCCGGCGCATGGCTGCCTTCAACATGCCCATTATAAACGGCAATAAAAGGCTCATTTAATGTAATAAAATGCTTTACACGATCACCAAGTTTCTGCGTCATGACATTTGCGTAATCCGCAAACCATTTTGCGGTGTCTCGGTTCAGCCATCCGCCGGCGTTTTGCAGCGCTTGGGGAAGATCCCAATGGTACAGCGTTACAAACGGCGTGATGTTATGTGCGATCAATCCATCAATCAGCCGATTATAAAAATCTATTCCCGCCTGATTCAGCGCGCCGCGGCCTTCAGGGAATATTCGTGACCAAGCAATAGACATCCGATAGGAATTTAAATGCAATTCGCTCATTAAGCGAACATCATCACGCCAGCGGTGATAATGATCTGTGGCAATATCACCGGTTTCACCGGCATAAATGTTACCATCTGTATGCGCAAACGTATCCCATATCGAAACGCCGCGGCCGTCTTCATTGACTGCTCCTTCAATTTGATATGACGCTGTTGCGGCGCCCCAGAAAAAGGGCGAGGGAGACGCAGAAGTATCCATGAAGCTAGATCTCTTTCATATATATTTTAAATTTCTACGCTACGCTGTTGCCTTTGGAGAAACTTTTTCACCGATTTTGCGTTCAACACCGCGGCGAATCCGATCGATATTATCTTTATGCGAAATAATAATGGCGGCAGCGGCCACCGCTAAGGTGAGCACATAAGCAGGTTGAGCGCCGAATGTATGTGTTACTAAAAACACTAATTCAATAATTGGCAGAGACGCCGCACCAACCATAGACCCCAGCGATACATAGCGTGTTTTCACAATTGGAACAAAGAAAAAAACTGCGCTGATAAGAGTTGCTTGCCATGATATACCAAATGAAACTCCGGCGGTTGTCGCAACACCGCGGCCGCCCTTGAATCCGACATATATGGGATAATTATGGCCGGCGATTGCCGCAAGCCCGGTTATACCAACTATCCAAGGTGTCCATGCATGAAAATTCCCCAGCGCCGCCGGTGAGGCGATGAAATGCATGGCAAATACGGTAGGAAGCAGTCCTTTCAAAACATCGGCCAGCGCTACAATGAGCGCAGGTTTCAGCCCGGAACTGCGCAAAACATTGGTTGCGCCTGTTTTGCCGCTACCAACTTTCCGCACATCAACGCCAAGTTTATTTGTAACGATAAGACCGGAAGGAATGGAGCCAAGAAAATATCCAATAGCAATGGCAATAATTGCCCGAAAAATTAGATTTGCCATAAGACGCCTCTCTGAAAATTACTCTTCTTCATGTATTTCTGATACATCATCAGATTCAATAGACGCCTCTAGTGACGCATAGTGTTCCTTAGCTTCTTGCAAAGTAGCGATATGCAGTTCTTCCATCAATGAAATAATGGTTTCCAATTTTTCAAGAGTATCTAGATTTTCGTAGAGACTTTCCTCATCTTCTTCGATATAGGTGTCATCAGATTCATCATTGCCATCTGCAAACTGCGAATTCATGTACAGCCCCTTTCTGCCAGATATAATTACAAAATTGGCGGTTCTTTACGCCGGAATTTGGGATATAACAAATAGCCCGTTCCACAACATTGTATATCTCAGTATATGCATGTGTCTATATTTCAAGCGCAAAAGTATGTTTCTGCTCATTCGTTTTACACAGTAACAGCAATTATCAGCAAATCTAACGCTAAAAGGGGATCCATCTTGCTCAATTTCAAATCTGAATCGGTTTGCAAACACATTTGCTGCAGCCGCTGCAACTTTTCCATAGTAAAATTGCGCACATACCCGGTTAGGCTGTTTATCCGATACGGATTATATTTCTTCATGTTCAGCGCCTCCTGAATTTCGGTTTGCGGCGCCCGGCGCGTTACCAGATCTTTCATTTTTATTAATGTGCGTATTTGCAACGCAATTTGTCCGGTAATCGCAATTGGGTCCATGCCATTAGACAAATATTCATGCGCAATTTTCAATGCGGCGGCGCTATTGCGTTTACCGATTAAATCCATTAGTTCAAAGCTGCCGGCTTCATGAAAATTACAACAGATATTGCGTACATCCCTGCTGGTAACTTTTGTTCCTACCCCTGTGTATGTGACTAATTTATTTATCTCTTGCGCTATCGTCCGCAGATCGTCATTCGAATATTCCTCTAATAAATCCAAAGCGTCAGGTTCAGCAGTCGCGCCTTCTTTTTTGATACGATCTGCTATCCATCCGCGCAGCTCAGATTTTTCTGGTTTATCAAATACTGTAATGGAACCTTGTTGTTTTGCCACTTCATATACCAGGTGAGTATCCTTCAATTTCTCCGATGAAATGATAATAACATCGGTAGTTTCCGGTGCGGTTTGCAGCAATTGCGCCAACGCTTCCAGCGGATCCATCCCAGTTTCTGCGGTTTTCTTTTTTTTGCGTTTTCCCGCGGAAGAATCATCTTCTGCAGGGGCAGCTTTTTTTTCTTTTTGCTTTGGCAGGCCGCGGATAACAACCAACCTTTTCTCTGAAAGAAACGGCAATGTTTGCAGCATTTGGCGCAGCGTATCAAAATCTATAGCGTCTGATTCCACAATGCTGACATTCATATCATATGCTGCATTGCCGGTAATAGTTTGCGCAGCGTTTGCAATAGAAAAATCATCATTGCCATGCAATAAAAAGATCATAGAAACCAACCTTTACATAGGGGGTCTGCAATTGAACAGCATGCCAAGAAAAACTGTAAAAAAGAATCACAAAATCTGTGATATTTTTTATTGACTTTATGTAATTATTATGTAATAATACTGATGTATTGCAATCAACATAACAATTGAAAACACCCGGAATCTGCAATACTTTGGGCAGAATCATCTATAAAGATTCACTACCTTTATTGTATTTTGGTTTTGGGATGAACATTTCAATTTCGCAATAATTCTTTACAGAACTTAGTTTTTCGCTTTTGGCATACAAATAACAGCGCGTTCACCCGTGTTCACTCGTGCAGATTTTTGAAGCTGCAAAGTGCGAATTTTAAATCAAAAATCAGAGGTAACACAAATGGCTTTGATAAAAAATCTCTGATTTTTTCTCTCGGTCTTCCTAACATTATATGCTGTTCAACACAAAAAGATGCAATTGCATAGGGATCTTTTTTTTCCCTTTATTGATTTTCTGCGATGGCGCCAATACTCCACATGACGTATCAGAGGATTTTTTGTGTTGAATAAACACCTATACTCAAAGCAAATTTTATGAAGAATTAGGCGCACAACAATGTTTTATACGGAAAATATTCTGCAAAATTTCTGGATACGCAATGGGCGAAATAAAAATATCTATGCAGCATTATTGCTGCTATTCGCCGTCATACTGGCAGGCGTCACTGCGTTTCTGATTATTTTTATGACACAAACGCCACTCTTGAAGAGTCTATTGATTCTTTTTATCGCCAGCGCAACACTTACCTTTGCAGCGGCGGCGCTATTTACTGTGCTTGGTGTAGCGACGCTGCGAAGTGTTAAAATACCGGCCAGAATTATGGGCAAGCAGATACGTGAAAAAATATATCCGGTAACAGTTTACTTGGATATGGAGAATGTGCCCATCCCTATAGAACGTGTTCTGGCGTTTTCTGCTGAACTTAAAAAAGAAATTAAAGAACAAGCAGCTTTCTATGCCTACGGGGATTTTACCGATGAACGATTGATGGAATCTTCCAGAGAGTTGTGGCGCAACGGATTCCGCATTGTGCATACACCTCACCGATTATCACTTCAATCTGCCGAAAACTTTATGAATGTTTCAGATCTTGAAATTGGATACCATGCCTTGATTCGCGCTATGCAACGCAAAATAAAACATCAAAAAGTGATTATCATCAGCAGCGATCGCGGATTTATTGCTTTAGCTATGCGATTGCTGGACTTAGATGTTCAAGTTGCAATATGGGCGCCTGCGCTTTCCCCAGCTTATACCGCGATGTTAAAGGTCATCGGCGCAGAATTTCGTTTTTTTGCTCATTGGCGCAGCTATAGCAGTCTATTTTATGTACGGGATTATTCCAAAGAAACAGCAAATAATAAGCATAAAAAACCGGGGAAATTTGCCGAAACAACGAACCATTCAGCGCAAAATTTATCTCATAAGCGCATTACAATAATCAATGAATCTACCGATAGTGACCTTGCAGCGGCGGCAGCGTTATACCCAGATAAAGCAGCAAGGCTCACAAATGTGATCGCATCCACACTTGAATATATACAAAGTTATGGCAGTAATGCGCCAAAAGCGGCAGTGTTAGATAAATTTGGCATAAAACGCGCAGAAAATCTGCATGAATTTCTGACAACAAAACATATCGTGCATTATTGGCTGTTGCTTTTAACTGCGCTGGATTGCATCCGTTTGGAAAATGATACCTATTCGCTTGGCTCAACTTCCGCGCAGGTAACGGCGCAGCTTATCTGTTTTTATGTAAAAGAAATTGGGTTGTCGGTTGAAACATATTTTAAACTGAAACCCCACGAAAAAAAAATAAAGGCAACTGACTTCATTAAGCACTTGATGGTTTACAGTTCGGATATATTAAAATATAGAATCGGGTTTTTAATGAGTTCGGTAAATTACCAATCCACAATACATATCCTTATTCAAATCGCAGGTAAAATGGGGGTACTTACCGCACAAACAGATTCTGAAAAAACCTTGTTCATTATATCGGCTCCGATAACAGTTACTTCAGGGGTTACTGTAGACACCACAGAAATATCGCACAATACGGCAGATTTGAAAGATGCGGAATGAAACAAACAAAACAACTATTTTATACCGCGGCAGAAGCGGCGGAACTGCTTGGGATAACGAATGCAACGCTGTATTCCTATGTCAGCCGCGGATTCATCCGTTCAGAGAACGGTCCGGGAAAAAGCCGGCGTTATAACGCGGCGGATATTGATGCGCTGCTGACCAAAAAAGATTTTCGCAAACACCCCGAGCAGATTGCTGCAACATCATTAAATTGGGGCGCGCCAACGCTGGAAACAAAATTAACCTACATAGACGGAAAAAATCTTTATTATAAGGGCCGGCGCGTAACAGAACTTGCCGAAACATACGCATTTGAAGAAGTTGCGTCATTTCTATGGACTGATTCATTTTCTGCAATAAAAATCTCGGAATATACCGGAGCTATTCTGCAAAAATCAGCTGAATTTATGGATATATTTCATACTTTCGGCGCAATTGATATCATTAATCGTATTCAATCGCTTCTGCCGATTATCGGCTCGTTTGATCCATTGGCGTATGAAACCAGCCCGAATGTGATTATGCGCATCGGCGCCGAAATAATATCGCTGGAAACAGCTTTAATAACCGGTTCGTTTACATCCACCGGAACTATTGCTGAACGACTTGGAGCCGCTTGGAGCCAAAACCCAACGGATGAAATACACCATTTGCTGAACACTGCGCTCATTTTTATGGCCGATCACGAACTTAATATTTCAGCGTTTACCGCGCGGTGCGCCGCCTCGGCGGGAACCACGCCATACCAATCGGTAACAGCGGCGCTTGCAGCGTTTCAAGGAACCAAACATGGCGCGGCTGTAGAGCGTGTGGCAGCTTTCTTTGCAGCTTCCGCGAATGCGCCATCTGCCGCCGATGCCGTTGCGGCAGCGCTGCGCCGCGGTGAAAATATACCCGGATTTGGCCATCAGCTTTACCCTGAGGGCGACCCGCGCGCGGCATATATTTTTAGACAATTAGAGCAAACGCACGGCGCAAATCTCGCATTAAAGCGTATTCGGGCGGTGTGCGAATATCTGGAAACCACTTTGGGAATACGCCCAAATATCGACTTGGCGCTGTATGCGCTGACACAAGCAATCAACACGCCGCCGGATGCCCCAAAATTGCTTTTTGTTCTTGGCAGAACCGCTGGCTGGATTGCGCATATTTTGGAGCAAACTGCGACCGGCGCGCTTATTCGGCCGCGCGCAAAATACACCGGCGTTATGCCTGCCGATGATCAAGCGCTGTAAATTGCCTTACTTGCGGACCAGTATATATAGATTCCGGACGAATGAGATTGGTTTTTTGTGTTTGCTCTAAAATATGCGCTGTATACCCTGCAGTGCGGGCAATTGCAAATGTTGGAGTCATCAAGTCAGGTTGTATACCGGCCGCGTTTAACACCACAGCGGAATAAAATTCAACATTCGTCCATAACCGCTGCAAATTTTCCCGTTCGTGTAATTTTCGCAGCGCAGTTTGCTCTACGGTTTCCGCTAGATGAAAAAAAGCCGGTTCCGCAGCTAATTGCGCCATTTTGCGTAATATTTCAGCGCGGGGATCGAATGTTTTGTACACACGATGGCCAATCCCCATTATACGTTTGCCAGCGGCAAGTTCATTTTCTATCCATAAATCTGCGTTTTCGGGAACTTGAATTGCCTGAAGCATTTCTAACGTTAAAGATGGCGCGCCGCCATGCAGCGGCCCTTTGAGCGCATGAATTGCGCCAGATACCGCCGACGCCATATCGGCGCCGGTAGAAGCAATAATCCGCGCAGTATACGTTGAAGCGTTCATGCCATGATCTGCCAGCAGCACACTATAAGCGGCCACAGCCTGCTGAACCGAATCTGAGGCAACAGAACCGTTCAGCAAATATAAGTAATTTGCAATATGAGAAAACTGCGGCTGCGGCGCTGGCATTGTTTTATTTTCGCGAATATTCGCAAAAAGCGCCACTATAATCGGAATTTTTGCTGTAATAGAAATCACGTCATCTATCGTTGGTTTTTCGGATGAAGGAGCTAATCCGGCAACAGCGGCCGCTAAAACATCGATCGGCCGCGCCGAAACAGGAAATGACCGGATGATATCTTCAATATACTGAGGAAGTGTTCTTGCGGCGGCAAGCTGTTCGGTTATCTGCCGAAGTTCGGCGCGAGTTGGCAGTTGGCCAAACCAAAGCAGGTGTGCAACTTCTTCAAAAGTAATTGCCCCCGCCAAATCTTCAATTGTATAACCGCGATATATCAGCCGGCCATGGCCGCCGTCTACCTCACTTATCGCGGTAGATAACTCTTGCGGGCGCGCGGCTGCGGCGTTTTGCGATACAAAATTCATAGGGCGTCTCCTTTATCATAGATTAGGTGTTTCCAGTCGCGTTGAGGTGGCGCCATATCTGCCAAGTTCACCAAACAGATGATGCGCCGCGCGCCCGGATATCCATAATATAGCTATATTAAATCAATGTTGTCAATATTGATTTAAAAATCAATACAAACTCGCCTTCGTGAAGTTGAACAATCATCCAAAGAAGCGTAACTTAAGTGTTTTGCGGCAAAATATCGTCATAGCGCGGCTATTTCTCGGAAAAATCGTTATTTTAATCCTGAACACACGGATTTATGACAATAGGTTATAATCACAATATCAGAAGACTTTCAATATAATGAAAGCGCACTGCCTAACCAAACGTTTAAGAGAGGCGTATTATGCCTGTTATTCATATTCCGGAAGCGATTGAACGCTTTCAGCGCGGAGAATTTCTCATCGTTGTAGATGATGAAAACCGAGAAAATGAAGGTGATTTAACCATAGCCGCGCAATTTGCTACCCCCGAAGTCGTTAATTTTATGGCCACATATGGCCGCGGCCTTATTTGTGTTACCATGCAAAGTCAACGGCTGGATGAACTGAATTTGCCCCTGATGACGAGCAATAATACTTCAAAATATGGCACGGCGTTTACCGTTAGCGTTGAAGCGCGAGATGGCGTGACAACCGGTATTTCTGCGTATGATCGCTCGAAAACTATTTTGACGCTGATTGATCCAAATACAAAATCCGATGATTTAACTACCCCAGGGCACACATTCCCATTGCGCGCCCGCGAAGGCGGTGTGCTGCGCCGCGCAGGGCAAACAGAAGCCGGTGTAGATTTAGCGCGCTTGGCTGGTGTATACCCCGCGGCGGTTATCTGCGAAATTATGCGGGATGATGGCAAAATGGCCCGCAGACCCGATCTTGAAATTTTTTCCAAAAAACATAATATTCCCATCGTTACGATTGAAGATCTGATAAAATATCGTCAGCAAACAGAAAAATTAGTGCACAGGGTTACAGAGCCGGTTCGACTGCCAACTGCTTTTGGTGAATTTACCGCAATCGGATTTGGCTCTACCATTTCTTCCGATGAGCATGTTGCGTTAATTATGGGGGATGTTGCTACCGATGAGCCAACATTGATTCGCGTGCATTCAGAATGCCTGACCGGTGATGTGTTTCGCTCTATGCGCTGTGATTGCGGCGAACAGCTGGATTTGGCTATGAAAATGATTGCTGAAGCCGGCCGAGGCGTTATTGTATATTTGCGTGGCCAAGAAGGTCGCGGCATTGGGCTGCACAACAAATTAAAAGCCTATAAATTGCAGGAAACCGGCTTAGATACAGTAGACGCCAACTTGGCGCTGGGGTTGCCGGAAGACGCCCGCAACTATGGCATCGGCGCCCAAATTTTAGCAGATTTAGGATTAAAAAAACTGCGCATTCTTACCAATAATCCTGAAAAACGCGCCGGCATCGAAGGATATGGCTTGGAAATTGTTGAACAATTGCCAATTGTGGCAGAACCCAACCCGTTTAACGAGCGTTATTTGCAAACAAAACGCGATCGTATGGGACATTTAATAGAGATGGAAGGCAAATAACATATGGCTGTTATCGAAGGCAAATTAAATGGCGAAGGGTTACGTTTTGCAATTATTCAGGCGCGTTTTAATGATTTTATCGGCCAGCACTTGCTGACAGGTGCCATTAACGCACTAAAGCAGCATAATGTATCTCCGGAAAATATCGATACCATATTTGTGCCGGGATCTTGGGAATTGCCGTTAGCTGCGCAAAAATTGGCGCAAACTAAAAAATATCATGGGATTATTGCTCTTGGTGTGCTTATTCGTGGGGAAACACCGCATTTTGAATATATTTCATCTGCAATGAGCAGCGGATTAGCGGCCGTTTCACGCGAAAATGGCGTGCCGGTGGCTTTTGGTGTGCTTACGGTAGATACAATGGATCAAGCAATAGACCGCGCCGGCGTGAAGCTGGGCAACAAAGGAGCCGAATCTGCGTTGGCGGCGCTGGAAATGGCCAGTGTTGTAGCGCAAATCACCGCAAAATAACCGAAAAAGAACGCCGTAACTATTCAGGGGGTAAAGCTAGGAATGGCTCTTCCAACAACAGCGCGCTGCCTGGCCACAACAGACAGGGATTCGTAAGGGGCATTCGCCCCTTGCGTGGGGTTTGGGGTATCCCCAAATACATTTTTCATATAAAATTGAAACCCCGCGCGGTACCCTTGACGCCAGGCAATCCGGCAGGGGCGACTATTGCGGTCGCACTTGCTGCCTGCGACTTTTGCGTTATGTGGCTCTTGTCAATATCCCCTGAGTAGTTACACTGCTTCTTACCATTTGTTGATACTGATCTCAGATTATTTGTTCATGATTATATTTCTTCGCTGCGTTTTTTCTCAAAACAAGAACTGCAATAAACCGGCTTGTTTTGCTGCGGCAAAAACGGCACATGCGCTTCTTTTCCGCATTCACCGCATGGCACTGTGTGCATAGTTCGCTGGCCCGCGCCGGGTTTTAATGTGATTCTGCGCTGTGCGCGGCATTGCGGGCAGCGAGCAGGAGTATTCTGCAAACCTTTCTGTTGATAAAATTCCTGCTCTCCGGCAGTGAAAATAAACTCATTAGAGCAGTCACGGCAATGTAACACTTTATCTTCAAAATTCATACGGTAAACTTTATGCTACCCCATTTCTTACAGAAACACGGCGAATAAAGTGAACCTCCTTTGCGAAAAACTGAATACAACCAAAGAATAGCAAAGAAAAGCTTATTCCGGCAGATTAATATTAGAAGAATCATACACTATTTTGCAGAATTTTTCAATATATTTTTAGTTTTGTTAAATATTTCACATTCATATAGATTCGCGCTTTATATTAAGCTACCTGTTTTTAGACTGCGCGCCATTGACTACAATAGCAGGCAAAAAATTATAACGCAAGCTATGCGCGCAATCAAGCAAAAATGTCGTTTTGTAATAAGCAGTGATTTTATAGTGGAAGATTCAGCGCAGTTTGCGCCGCGATGACAGATTGCGCTGCAAAAGAGGTAAGCAGCGCATAGAAAAAAATCTGCCAAAACGCATGCGCAAGTGTGTTTTGGGTGGAAAATCGTCCGGCAAATCGCTCTGCCAGCGCGCCGGCGCCGGCGCCAAAAATGATTGCGGCGGCAAAAATCGGCAATGTATAAGTAACAGGGGTATATACTCGTATAAAAAATGGCAGGCGGCCGCTGATAAATTCGCTTATTGCAAGGCACAGCCACATAGCCGCCGCGCCAACACCAGATTGCGCTGCGGTAAATAGCGCATTTTTAAACGTATTCCTTGCGCGCAAAAAGTCGAAAAACGCCACGCTCACACTAAACAGCGCCACCGCCGGGATTTCAACTTGCAGAAAAATCGCCGCCGCAAAGGGGCCGTAACTTGGCGCCAGCGCCGCAACATAAAGATCTCGCGTTGCAATCAGCGCTATGATTGGTGCCGCAAGCGCAACACCTATTTCGCTAAGCGCCGAAGCAGCTAAAGCAAGGAACGGCCCGGCAAAAATGATACCGATACGGCGCCAAAAAACGGCGCCAGCAAACCGATCAAGCATACATTACGGCCATGCATACAGCGTCCGATTCAGACAGTGAAGCAGCCTTAGTCTCCCTCGGCGACATACCGTACAAGGCCATATGCTGTAAGAATTGCAATAGGCTCAGTTATAGCCCCAATGGTAATCCACAGCCACGAAAGATTATTTGCCTGTACATCCGGCTGTTGTATCAACAGCACAAGCAGCAAAAGCGGAGATAGGGGAAGCGCCAGCGCCATCAAAAATACTACCAATGAGCCGCCGCGTTTCCACAACGCTTGTCCCATGTCATTATGAACCGTAACATGTCCTGCAATGCTGGAAATTTTAGGAATTGAAACAATTTCACCTTTTTTAACAGAGCTATCTGCCATATATTTGGCGCCTTTCTTTACAACAAAATACTACATGGTATTCAACATAAACACATGCATTGTTCCTGTTTCTATGTTTACCATACCACATTTAATGGAAAATGTGGAGAAATTGTGCGAAGTATCCTTAAAATTACCGGAATATCCGGTAAAAAAACTGCGGCATAGCAAATAACCACAGCCGATCCATCTGGCTGTGGTTAAGGAATATAGGCATTGAAAAAACAGAATAATTCCCTTTATTTTGATTGAACCGCCGCTGATACGGTTACAGATTTAGACCGCGCTTTTACAATAAAGTTGTTCACCGCTTCGTAATCCGGCAGATCCGGCAACGGACTGCGCGCAATTGCTGCTTCAAATTGTTTTTGAATGGAAGCAGCCCACGCAAATACTTCCGGAAATGGCATTTTAGCGTCGCGAATTGCGGCCAGCTCGGATTTATGGTCTTGCACGGTAATATCCAACTCGGTAGTTTGGGCTGCGTGCAAACCGGAAAGCAGCACTCGCACCATTTCCATAGCGTGGCGCAGGCGCGGTTCTTCACCGCGTTCATTAGCGCGCTGCATTTTACGGAACTGACTCATCGCGTAACCGGTAAAGGTATTATAAATTTGCTTTGAAAGAAAAGCGTCTTTTAACCCTTGCAACTCTGCGCCGAGTTCATTTTTCAGTGTTACAGATGGTGACCACAGGGTTTCCAGCACAGCATGGTTGCCGGCCAAACCCAGCCGCAAAAATTTTTCAATTTCCCAGAAAACATCTTCCACTGTGTACCCTGTACCGCTTGTGCGCGGCCGTTCCAGCTGTTCTTGGGGCTTATACAGCGACCAATGCAGCTCTGCCGGGGGCAGAAAAATGCCGCGAATACTATCTTCATCTTCGGCGTCATCTATTCCATACGTGTGCGGGCCAACAGTTGAACGGAAAAAAACATATTCCAGCCAGTTAATATGGTCTGGGGCAAGCATATCCAATTCGGCAGTCATCAGTGTTCGACGAACTACTAAATAACGCCGAAGCAACGGCACAACAATACCGTCGCTGAAACGGACAATATACGTTTCTTCCTGCGCAGTGTCAACAGATTGAATAACCTCTCCAATAAAGCCAGGTCTGCGCGGAGGGCCTTCACGGTCAACAGTAATACGCACTCCGGCGCGTAAAACAACCTGGGTGCCGGGAGCAAGTCGAGTTACTTCTCGCATTTGAACATCATCCTTCGTTAAGTTGTTAGAGCGTTCAGAACGTTGTACGAACATTTGCATACTTTGGTTACATTTCCCTACTTTTGAGTGTTGGAAAACGCCCTTCTTTATTGGTTATGCATGTAAAAGTAATGATACACTTGTGCGAGTCACTGCCTCTACGTATGCTTCACCTTTCTTAATCGGCTGCTTTAGTGGATGCTGAAGTACGATTTTCCTGTCATCCCTGCAACCAAAAGTTCACCACACATATTGATATGGCTGTGCGCAAGAAAGGTGACTGCCTATGTATACATTATTCGGCTGAACTACCGCCAAACCATATGGCGGGCAAACATTTGCTGCGGAATAATAAACAGTGGCGTGGTTAGGCGCGCTATAGCGGTTCGAATGGCCGGCAGAAATCACTTGAATAGCCGGAAAAAATTCAATTTCCGGAAATACATCTGAAGCTGACGCAGCCGTATACGAAGATTGCTCTCCGTACACTCCGGGTGTATTTGGGCCGGTTGAACCGGTTTGCATGGAAAACGAACCCAATCGAATCCCATTCAACTCAGCCGTCCAAAGAAAACGCCCGTTCCCTATTGGCGCGGATGTTAAAGCAAAAGTGTTCCATTTTCCAGTTCCCCCAACGCTGCCAGGCTCCCCATATACACAGGGACCCTTTACACCGATGCTGGAAAACACACAGTAAAACCACTCTCCACGTAATTGATTCCAAGGTATCGCGTACCCAATTTGAATAAAAGATCTGTCGGAAAGATAGCTGCCAATCCAAAAATATTCAGATGTGCCAGCGGTAACAGCGCTAGGCAGTCGCGTTTGTATCCGTGTTTGCATACCAGTGGAGTTTATCGCGCTGGAATCGGCTACAACTCCAATCTGCCAATATTGGTGTTTTTCCTGGGAAGCGCCTAAAGCAATCTCACTTGGCGTTACACTGTTTACGGAACCGGTAAATCCCGGAAAATTTGCTGCAAAACCCCCAGCTTGCCATTTGGTGTATGTAGCCCAAATGACAGCAAAAATCAGTATGATTATTGCCAGACGAAAAATAACACCGGCTGCGCGCATTTCCTGTTTTTATTAATCCTTTCAGATTTGAGCTTTCCGACAGCCTTATATTCAGATCATGCCGCGCTCACTCATTATATCGTCAAGATCTGAAATGTCAATTAGAATAAGAAATTTTGGTATTTTTACATATATTACTTTTGCGGTGATATTATGCGCAGCCGGTTTAACACAAAACTGCTTGCTAAATATATAATTTGTAACTACTAAGTGGTATCATGCTCTAGCCCGGCCATATATGCCGGAATTCGCAAGGGGTGGTAGCCCCTTGCGTATCCCTGGTTACGCAGGTATATCTTATCCCTCTTTAATAGTCCAGGAAACATGCTGACACCGGAGCTTCCTGCTTTATGCGTTAAGTTGTCCCATACGATAAAAACCTCTGCGCCTCAAAAAAAGATTTTTGCACAGAGGTTTTTATGTTTAAAACTGTTCGCGCGTTATTTTACCCGCTCCAAATATTTTCCGGTGCGAGTATCAATTTTGATAACATCGCCTTCTTTTACGAAAGCCGGAACGGTTATCGTTGCGCCGGTTTCAAGTGTAGCAGGTTTTTCAACGTTGGTTGCTGTGTCGCCGCGCACCGCAGTAATGGTAGAGGTAACGGCCAAGGTAACAAAGGTAGGCAATTCAATATCCAACAATTGATCATCGGAGAAGACAAGATTTGCGGTGTCGTTTTCACGCAAATATAAAACGGCGTCTTTCATCATTTCTTCCGGAACCTCAACCTGTTCATAGCTTTCATTTTCCATAAACAGAAATGTTGAGCCATCGCGGTATAAATACTGGGCAGATCGATATTCCATCCGAACAATATCAATTTCCTCACCGGCGCGCAGCCGTTCTTCAATCACTTTGCCATTGCGCAGATTTTTCATACGAACCCGGACAAACGCCCGCCAATTTCCGGGTGAAACATGCTGCCATTCCACCACACGCCATAATTCATTGTTGCGCCGTAACACTATGCCATTCGACAGATCTGACGTAGTCGCCATAAAGTCTCCCTTAAAATATAGTACTGTTTACTTGAACACAATAACCATTTTCTGCAACATGCTTGCGGGCCATTCAATCTTATTGAAAACTTCGGCCAGTGTCATAACAACGCATGATATACGCGCTGACGCTGCTTAAAACCACATGAAACCAGCCAAAAACGCTATTTCACACAAAGAACGCCAATCGGCAAGTCTTGTGCAAAACAATGCTAAGCATACAACAAACGAGGATGCTATGCATGAGCATAGCATCCGATCCGTCCAATTTAGCATGTTCTGTTGAAAATGCAGTTAACTTCTGTTTGATATTATATCACTTAACCGGTAAATAATTCCTATTGTGATTCGTGATTTTTTTTGGATTTTTGCGCTTCGTTTACGGTCCGCACAATGCTGCCGCCATGGCGCACTACTTTTAGTGTTTCCGGGAAAACACCCAGCAAGGGGATAAACGCCAGCAAATTGAGAAATTGTCCCAATCTATCGCGTTTTCTTCGGCATGCAATATAATCTCGTACCGCGCAAGCAGATCCGACAAAGGGAATAAGCGCGAAGATAATTTGGGTAACTTTTCCCGGGACACCTAAGTTATCGGCAAAATCACCATGTATTGCGCCGGAGTACACATCTTGAATAAAATTACGCTTGCGGGGTTTTGTTAAAACAGTTGGTTGAGTATTTTGCGTCATATCAAAGGGTCCTGCTCTTTCATGCAATATCAATTGTATTAATATCTTGCAATATCACAATAAATTTGTATAATGAAGATTATTCCGTTTTATAAGAATAATACAAGATATTCGCTTGCTCTGTACAGGGGGTTTCTAACTCTTGCTGAGTAAATCATTGTAAGAAGAGCGCATCTGTGTTCTTCATACAAGCATTTTTAACAATAACTATATTTCATAATATACAACAGAAGGAGCGCTTTTATGGAACCAACACAAACAAATTCCGGGCTTCCGGCGCTTTCGCGCTTTGATATCAACTCTTGGGAAGAGGTTGTTCAAACACTCGAAAAACACGGATTTACGCTAAATTACCAAGGGCACGCCAGCCACGGACCGGAACAAATGTGGCAAATTACCGCAAATCACCAATCAGGGAATTCATTGCTTTCAGATACGCAAGTGCTCTATTTTGCTATGGGGCTTGCTGCGGCTAATGATTCTGGACAGAGATAGTAGCGCCCGGGAGCAAAGATAAAAAATCAGTAAATTTTTGCGACACTTTCCATTGCATGGTATGATAAAAGCGGCGCATAAATAAATCTGTGCTTTGCAAGTTATTGAACATTGCGCCTCAAGCGCGCAGATATATGCTTCAACCGATGCTTTTATCTGTAATTATTAAGATCAGCCGCGGCTATAGTATAGTGGTGGCAAAAGATATTTCCAAACCCGAAAGGAACGGCGCTTTTGCCTGATTTATGATATCAGCAGGATTTCAGCGCTATATTTTAGATGAATCAACAATTTTTTATTGACAGAATAATGGTGTGGGCCAACCGCGCCGCAAGTGAGGTAACTTATTCTTCCGGCGCTAACAAAAGCGCTTGGCAGGGACAATACGAAGTTTTGCGATCTTGCGCCACTGCGGCAGCTTCGGGATCAAACTCAATAGCCAATCTCGAAGCCTTTCGTAATAATATTATTACCGATCGTATAACAACTCTTGAGGAGTGGAATCATACAGTTTCAGAGGATGAAGCAGCTTCACTGACTGGAAAAACTCAGGGATATGACCTTATTCTGGCGTTACTGAACGAAGCCGGTTCAGCTTGGTCTTAACCCAAGCGCGCAATCTAATCCATAATATGCCCAAGAGGTAGTTGCCCCTTGGGTATACTGATTATAACAAGGATACCATACTAAGAAGCGGCAGGATTCTGCAATACGATATTTTTTATTCTTCATCTTCGTCATACAAAAGCGCATTTTGCTCAAAATCAGATTCTGTTTGCAATTTAGGGGCTTGCCGAAAAGTGACATTTACACCTCGCGTATTCGGCATATCAACCCGTTTTCCCGAAAGCAGATCTTCTATAGTCAATATTTGCAATTTCGCGTGTTTGCCCCACGCCGATTGATATACGCCAGCGCTGGCAGCTTCCGTTCGCATTGGCGCTGTAGACGGCTGCAGCGTAATAAGCACGCCAATTTCAGCGTTCTCTCGGTCAATTACTCCGCGTAAATCGCGCATATCTTTTACGTCGGTATGCCCGCCTTTCACTGAAAAAATAACCTGTTTCGTTTTGCCGCTTTTATCGCCATCATGAAAATAGAGACGGCCGTCAATGCCTTTATCTGCGCCTTTCTTTTGTTCTGCCGGCCTTGCGCCAACCAAACCCAGCGCCCAATACTGAAACTGAAATTTATCTTGCGCAGCCAATGCTATTGCATCCGGCATCGAAATCGGCTCACCAATCACAGAATAACTTTTTACTATTTCGGGGTCATAGGTGTCGCGCAATCTTATTTTTATCAAGCTGATGGCAAGGTGTGTAATATCGATACCAATCCAATTGCGATTCAATTTTTGCGCTGCGTCTATCGATGTGCCGCACCCGCAGAATGGATCCAGCACAACATCCCCCTCGCTGCTGCTAGCTTGAATAATGCGCTCTAATAACGCTAATGGCTTTTGTGTTGGGTAGCCAAGCCGTTCGGCGTCATATGCACTTAGTGGTTGTATATCAGTCCATATATCTGTCATAGGTTGGCCTTCTAATTCATGCAGATATACTTTTTTCATAATCCTTCCATCTTTTTTTAGAGGAAAATACAGTCTTTGATCGATATCAAGTTCAACCATTTTTTCTTGGCTAACTCTCCAACCTTTTACCGGAGGGGGAAATCCTTTGTATTCATAAACAAGGTTAGGCCGAGGATTTGGTGATGTTAAATTTTCAAGTTTATATACTCCTCTTTCATCCTTAAATTTAAAAAAAGTTTCAATATATTCTTTAGTATGTTTATGATAAAATCGATTTAATGTATATTGTTTGGAATACGTATAAAAAAGAATGGTATCGTGACTTCTTCCCATACTTTTTTTAGAATCACCATGTCCATACGATCTCTTCCATACAATTTCATTTCTAAAATTTTCCAAGCCAAAAATTGCGTCCATTAATATTTTAAGATAATGGCTGGCCGTAGAATCACAGTGAAGATATATGCTTGCGGTTGGCTTCATAACTCGTTTCAATTCATTCAGCCGAATTGCCATCATCGATAAATACGCCATCATATTCGTAGGGCCAAGAATTTGCCGAAACGCTTGCATTGTTTTAGAAAGCTGTCCGCCCTGTTCAACAATATCTTCATATTCCCGAGCCGCTTCCTGATCCCATGTCCACGTATCTTTAAATGCCTTTATTTGCGCTGAAGACTGCGCGCCGTCATGTTCTTGAAATAATACATTATAATTTTGGGCGCTGTTAAACGGCGGATCTAAATAAATGAGATCGACTGATTCATCTTTTACGTACCGCCGCAAAATATCCAAATTATCACCGTAATACAAAGTGTTCATCCAAAGATGTCCTTTCACACGCTTTTATTGCAATTGTATCATTTCCTATAACTTATATCATATTTTATGTTCTAAATGAATTGCCCGCGCCAAATATATTACATATAAAAAAATAGAGCACTGAACTGTATAATCTAGACTTTCAGCGCCCCACGAAAACCTCTTCCTTGATAAAAACAAGGCGCAGTATTTGCGGAAATGAATACGCGCCCGAAGCGGCGTTCGGCAAACAGCGCGCCTCCAAGTTGCCGAATATCTGCCGGTGTTTTCAGCCAGCAAGAAGATTTTGTGTCGAATGGCTCCAATTGTTGTAACTCTAAATACTGCGCTTCCGTCAGCAGATCTATGTTCATAGCCTCAGCCATGCCAACAGCGCTGCCGTTTGGCTGTAATCCTTCTTTTTCGCGCTTAGCCAATCCTGCAGAATCATAGCAGATACTTCTGCGACCGGCAGGGCTTTGCGATGAGCAGTCAATAAAAAGATATTCACCGTCAGCGCTGTTAAAATCTATCACATCAGGTTCACCGCCGGTGTTTTCCATTTGCAGAAGTGCCCACAGTTTAACTGGGTTAATTTCCAGTTTGGTTTGAATTGCCATCCAATCTATGCCGCTATGCCGCTGCATATTCCGTTGAAAGCGTTCTTTTAGCGTATTCAACAGCAGTTCATGTTGTTCCGGCGGCAATTCTCTTAAATTATCTCTACTCATCAACATCCTTTAACATGCACACATCAAATAAAGTTTGCGTCAGTATCCGTGCCGTTGGCCGGCATTTCAGCGATTTTTCTTTTTTCGCGCCATTGCGCGAGATTGAGAAAGATACCGATTGTACAATTCATCTCCGGCTGTTGGTTCGGATGGAGTAGTATCAGTTACATCGACAATTTCAATCGGCGTGGTTTTTTTGGATGTTTTGACATTTTCCGCTGCGGGGACGGAAACGGTTTTGGTTTTATTTTGCGCCGCGGATCTACCAAAAGTTGGAATAATAGGAGAATTTTGTCTGCGCATGCCTGAACGCGGAAGAATATTAAAACGAATCAGCATCCAATACATTCCAAAAATGAGCGCGATAAAAATCGTATTCAATGGATTCAGCTGAATGATACCCAGATTGAGAAACACCGGTTTATTTAAAGAGCCATGGGTAATGTTATCAATGTATATTAAACCGAATTGAATAACATATAAACCGATAAGCAAAATAAACATAGCTGTGAAATATTTACCTGGTTTAAATTGCGTATCATTGGCTTGCATTGGCGGAAACATCCGGGAAAGAAATCCGCCGGTTTTAGGCGCTGTGCTGGAAGCAGCGGGATCTGGCTTAGCAATGGGAGGAGGGGTATTAACTTTTTTAACGATATCTTGAATAATGGGAGATTGTTTGATATTAGTTTGTTTATTTTTAGCGGGTGAAGTCATAAAATATCATCATCTTTCATAAAAAAATCTGATTGCAAAAACAAATGAGCAACTCATATTATAAACAGTATACATCTTTTGCGGTAAAAATACTACAACCAAGCATGATTAATTGGAAAATAAAAAATGGAGTTGAAGAGTGTAAACTGGAAGCAATGAATTGGGTTGGTGAAATTATTCATAAACAAAAAAATCCGTCCGGCGCATCATGCGAACGGACGGAACATCGCTTCAAAACCTTTTACATGTGTATGCGGACGGTATAATCTTGCCTGCTACTCGCGGGTGTTAGTGAAAACACTAAACGCTCTGCTGCGAGAACTAAAGTCATCGCATGCCACCTGAAAAGTGGAGCCGGAACCCGCCAGAACGGGTATGCTCAATCAACTTGATATACCACTCCAAAAACACGGATTGGTTTCTTAAGGGTGACCATAGGCATGTCGCTCCTTTCGTAGATAAAGGTGCACAGTTTAACATCAGATTGTGATGTGCAGTAACATGTGTATCAATATCACTACACTCTTATTATACATATTTTGGTCGTTATAGTCAATGGTTTTTAACGTGTTTTTAACAAAGTCCTAATATTTTACAAATATTAATTGTTCAGCCAATATTTGCTGCCAGATTTTGATGATCTTTAATAATTAAATAAGGATAAGATATACCTGCGTAACCAGGGATACGTAAGGGGCGGATGCCCCTTGCGCGGGGTTTGGGGTGTCCCCAAAATATCTTTTATAAACAACCACCGCACGGTACACATGGGGATACGTAAGGGGCGGATGCCTCTTGCGCGGGGTTTGGGGTGTCCCCAAAATATTTTTTTTTCGATGGGAAATATTGGTAGCCGAGCAGCAAGGGCGACCGCAAGGGTCGCCCCTACCGGATTGCATTGCCTCAATGTGTACCGTGC
>JAJYBV010000037.1 GCA_021778805.1 Chloroflexota bacterium
GCGACGTAATTCTCGTATGAGTTGGTCTCTTTCTGCCAACTGTTTTTCTAACTCTTCTACTCTTTGTTCCAGATTCATATTCTCATTATCGCACCTTTGTCAACCCTTGCTAGGCAGTTACAAAAATTATCCTTTTGATAAAAAAGTTCAAGAATCAGCGTATTCACGAAATGTATATCGCAACACAGCAAAATTAAGTATGATTTTGGAAAGAATCAACCGGCATCTCACAAAAGATTCTGATGGCTATACCGCCCTTTCAGGTGAGCCTACCATCGAGCATATTATGCCACAGAATCTTTCTGATGAATGGAGAAACGAATTGGGGGAATCCGCAGAGCAAGTCCATCAAGATTATCTTCACACATTGGGAAATCTTACAATAACTACACAAGGCAGTAATAGTAAATTATCGAATAATTCTTTTAGAGAAAAGCAGAAGTTTTTGGCAAATCATATTTTACGAATCAATTCTGCATATTTTTCACAAACCATTCCTATTTGGAACGAAGATGCCATTCGAACGAGAGCCGATTTTCTGGTTAAATATATTTTGGAAATCTGGCCAAGTCCGGGGAATGTCATCAACGAAACAACCAAGCAGCAGGGAAATAAACCCAAAATATTGATTATCCTGGATAATAAATTTGAAGTTAATCGATGGAGAGATGTTATTTACCAAATTGCTGAATATGGTGTACAGCAAGGGATGTTTGCCTCGATGGCATCTATTGCCTCATCCTATTTTACCAACGATGTGAGCAATTTGCAGCAAAAATCTGGGTGGGCAAAGCTCTCCAATAATTGGTATGTGTTTGTCCATATGGATAGGATAGCCATAAAAAGATTGTGCCAAAGATTACTTGCAACTTTGAACATTAGTGAAAATCAATGGAAGGTGATTGAAGAAGATATTTTTTGATTGCGATATTCATGGAGAATTTCAATTGAATATGCCATAATGAAAACAGTTCAAAAAGCAATGTAATTAGATTTTCAAATGTAATTGCCAATATTGCGCGAGGAAAATATTCCTGCTATTGTAACTGCAACTATAGGAGGGAAATAAAATGACCATAAAGCGAAATTGCATAGAAAACAAAAGCGTAAAACACGCAAACTTTTTGAATAAGTATAAACTGTCCCGCAGAATGCAAATAATCATGCTTTCGATATTTTTTGTTGTCGTTGTTTTAGGATTTGGCATATGGCAGAACGCATATGCTTCAACTACCATCATTCAACCATTAACTAAGCAATGGGCAAATTTACTTCAGCGTAATTGGCAAAATCAACAAAACCTTAAATCACATGCAACTAAACACCCAAACTCATCACCTTCTTGTCCGGTAAATTTAAATGCATTACCATGGATCGTCAACTTAAATGGCCATACACTTCCAGGACAAAACTACACTAGTTTTATCCAAATTATTTCGAGTGAACATATCCCATATACTATTTATGCTGAACCGCACAGTATTACCGTGCAGCGCGATCTTATTGATCCTTGTGCGTTTCGTGCTGCACATCCCAGTCTTTCCCAGCAATCAACGCAGCAAAACCCGCAATATACGCCAATTGTTTATGCATTGCCTCAAAATATTACATTTGTTTCATTTGCAACGGCACAAGGTGATATTGTTTCGATAAAAACAACAACTGGCATTATAAAGCAATTTAACTATATTACAGGAAAATTTTTAGATTAACAGAAAGTAGGGAGAATATTTTATATTATTTCTCTCTATTTCTAATTAATGGCAGCAAAGATATGAGTAAGTGAGGTCAATGATTATGGAAGCAACAAAAAACATATCCCATATAATTTGTATTACCATGTTAATTGCCACAATTTTTGCCGGATGCAGCCAAGCAACAACCAATAATATTTCAATAGTGTCCCCAACTGCAACGAGTTCAATAAACACACCCCTGCCTACCGTAATTTCCAAACAAGACTGTAGTGCAGCAATGATCAATCCTCCTACATTTGATTTTCCATTACCGCCAAATACTATCATCAAAGGGCAAATTGGCGCATCAGAAGAAGAAATTAATCTTGTATGCACATATAATCTGACCGAAGCCCAAATTATCGCATTTATGGTTGCTCATCTGCCTGCTTCCGGATACCATATTATTGGCCAATCACCAAACGATGTTCATGCGCCTGTGTGTCAAAATATCGCGTGGGTAAAGAATGATGAGAGTCAAAGCATTGCGTGGGATTTCACATTTGGTTTGTCTAATTGGTATTTAATAACTTGCTCTGTACACTATTAATAGCATCTGCAACAGCTAGTTATTTTCCGGCGGCGCGGCAACTGTTTGGTGTTCCCGCACCGCAGAAAGCGCCAATGAAGTGACCACAGAGCCAAAAGGCGACAATTGATTAATAATTTGCGCTAAATGCGCCATTGAAGTTGCCGCTATTTTAATAATATAACTGTCGGTTCCGGTAACACGATAACACTCCAGCACTTCACAGATCGACCGGATAAACACATCCGCGTCGGGATAGCTTTGACTGGTGTTCGTATAGCGAATATATGCCAATATAGGATAGCCAATTTTCTCCAAAGATACTTTAGCGTGATATCCGGTGATAATACCCGCCTCTTCAAATTTGCGCACCCTATCTGCCACTGCCGGCGGAGTCAGCCCCACCTTGCGTCCAAGCTCTGCTAAAGAGATGCGCGCATTATTCTGCAACTCGGTTAATATCTTCCAGCCGGTTTCATCCAGCATGCGATCTGAATCGAAAGTATATGGCATAAAACACCTTATTTCTATTTAAAAAATATAAAATATACCATTGAATAATCATGTATATTCTTCATATTTCCTTTTATTATTCATAATATCACATCTTTGAGACCTGAGCCTAAAAAAGGAATACGAGGAATCCGTGGGACATCTCCGGCCCTGTCAGGAGGCTTGCTGCCTCCGGCGCCTCCTCCTTTTTGCATTACGAATACTCAGGTCTATAGTAACAGAAAGTCGGCGAAATTATTTTATGGCAGCAGATGAAACAGGTTTACACAAACATATGAGCAGTATGGATGGTGTTGTATTGTATATGACGGCAGTATTGGGCCAAAGTCTGATTGTTTTGCCGTCATTAACCGCGCGGCAAGCGGGACCATGGTCTATCCTTATTTGGGTGGTTTTAGCGTTTGTATCCTACCCCATCGCAATGATTATGGCCGTATTGGGGGCAAAATATCCCTCACCCGGCGGTGTAATAACATTTATTTCAAAAGCATTGGGCAGGCAGATAGGGGATCTGACAGGTATGCTCTATTTAACAGCCATGCTGGTAGGGACACCAACATCTGCTTTATTCTTCGTTGAATATCTGCGCGCCATTATTCCGTTTCCCTCCTCAGCAGATATTTTTGTCGGAGCCGGGTATTTAATCGTATTATGCGTTATCAATGCTTTTGATGTTCGCGTCATCATGCGATTTCAGCGATGGATATTTCTTGTCAGCATCGGCATTGTTGTAGCCGGAATCATTTTTGTATTCAGTCATATTTCAGTTCCCCAATTAACAAACACTCATGGATACACCATTTCAGGCGTATTTACTACTATGCTGCTGGCATTTTTTGCATTAGTTGGGTGGGAAAACGCAACTTTTTCCAGCGCCGAATTTCGCAACCCCAAAGCATTGGTTACATCCCTCCGAATATCGGCCGCGTTGGTCGGGCTTTTGTTTGTTGGTATGTCTATAAGTGTTGTTGGCGCATTAAGCCGAGCAACACTTGCGCACAGCGATACATCCATAACCGATCTGCTGCAAGTTTCCTTTGGGCCGCGTATAGTTCCATTAGCGTCTCTCATTACGCTTATTATATTATTTTCGTTATCCGTTACCTGGACACGCAGCGCGGCGCGGCTAGTTTTTGCTTTGGCTGGCAGCGGTTCACTTCCTGCCATACTGGCAAAAGCGCACAAACGCACCGGAACTCCGCGCAACGCGCTGATGGCATTAGGAATTTCGTGGATACTTTCATTGCTTTGCTTTGCGATCTTTCACCTGCGATTAGAAACATATATGCAGTTAAGCAGCGCCAACTTTTTGGTAACTTATGTTTTTATTTTTGCGGCGGCGTGGCGGCTGCTCTATAACAGTAAATATCTCATTTGGCTGATAATCGCAACTGTAGTTATTGCTGCGCTGGTTATTACTTCTTTTACCAGTCTATGGTATGCCGGAGTCTCAACAGCAATATTTTTGTTGCTTTTGCTTGCGCGGCAATGGCAAACTATCTTTGCTAAAACAACTCAAGCGGCAACCGAAGGATCATAAAATAATGAGGCGCTGGCAATTGTAGTAGCTGAATAGGGCAAATGTTTCGCATGAGCGAATGCGCTTGCTATTTCTAACAACGAAAGATATTGACACCATAGTTCGTGTGGCATATACTGTGAAAAAGTAAGGTACTGATTAATGGCTCATATGGAAAGGGACTATATGTCACAACCTACACTAACACAAGAAGAAATTTCCAATCTCTTATCAGGTATTTCTACTTCATTTGATTGCCTGACCCTTTTTCCCTGGAAATTTGTGCAGTACATAACCGAGCAATTAAATATTATAACCCCTAACACTGAACTTCAAAATTGCACTACGGCAGTAGCCCGCATCTCTGAAAAGATACAAGCAGCGAATAATATGTTAACTCTAACAGAACAATTAATGTTGAATGTAGTTGTGGAACAACGATATGAGCGCATTTTGATGGAAGGCTCAGCAGCGCTCAAATCTGCAACTGTTCAGGATGGGATCCCACCAAAACTGGAACAATGGTGCAATGAAGTTCATCAGGCATTTGTGGAAATGGGAGAACAAGCAAACATACCATTAGCAGAAGTAGCTTCTTTGTCTGGATTTGGGACCAATGCCTATGGGAAACAAAGCATCATGCAGCAACTCCCACAAATCCAAACACATCTCTGATGTTATGAAAATGATCTTTCAAATTACACACCATGGTGCGCATGTTGCCGTTGGCATGATTGACGCGACGCATGCGGCGGTACTTTTCCGTGGTTCGGTCCCAATGCAACCAGGACCCGCAAGTTTGCGCAATGCCGCCAAAATCGGGCTTGGCTTACCAGACCAATATACCAAAGCGGCAATACAAGCATTGGCAAATGCGTTTGACTGGCAAACATTTCAACAGCCAATCTCCCTAACGTTGTTTGGGCATAGCCAGGGAGGAATGGTTGCTGAAGCGCTTATGCGCCACCGCTCCTATTCTGCTGCGATCCAACAGCTCTACTTTTCAGGGAAAGAACTAACGAAAGACCAACTGGATATTAAAACAGCAACAGATTTTATACTTGATAACGTGGAAAAGAACATTGATATTCCTTCGATACCATCGCTTATAATCAAATTTCCTGTACTTGAAGATATTCCCGAATCTCAAAATTTTTTGAGTTGGATTGCCCAGCACTACCAACAGGCAAAAGAGCACAATTCCACATCTTTCGATCGGGATGTCTTTCTCAAGGAACTTACAGCATTCTCTCAGCATTTCCAGATCGATTCCGTTATAACAGCAGGCTCTCCCATCATACTCGACGATATTAAAGGTTTCAATAAATTCAATGCGGCAATGGGCACAGACCAAATTCCTTCTGAGAATATTAAGCGGTATGCAATAGTTGAAGATTTGATTCCCCGAATATCAATCTTGTTGAAGGAAAACCATCCAATGCAGATAAGTACTCTTCCTTTACAAACATTTCTTCTTGCGGTGATACATGCTATGCCAATAATTATAAAGATTTGGGGTAACGAGGAAATAGCTGCTGAGGTGTTGAAAAAAAATGGATATATTGTTAATAATGTGGATTTAGAAATAGTGCAATATCTCATGCCAAACATTGTAAAATTTCTTCAAATACTGGGTACAGATCCCTCGATTCTAAAAAATTTTCATGCAGCTTATATCACATTGAGCGGAGTTCCCGTACCAAATGTTCCCGAAACTGATTACCTCCTAGTTCCTTTGATGGAGCATCCTAATTCTCCACGCTTCACGAAAGGCAAGGATGAGAAGATCACCGTAGAAGAACCAGGAATAAGCCATTAAGCAACCAGAAGGCGCACCTGCGCCGATATCACTAAAACTACAAAAAAAGGAGCAACATCATTATGCCAACACCACTTATTCTCAGTTATATCCATCTCAGGTTTCTTGCGGTTATATTCCTTGACATGCATGACCTCCCAGGAATTGGTCCCATGTTTTATGTCTCTAACCCATATACGAAATTTCCGGGCTTTCGAGAAGGTATTGACGATTCGGCCCGAGCGTACCTCTCGAGTGAGAAAATTCTTATGAAGATAGGTGAAGCGCGTTACGCACTGGCAGAGCCATATGCGACGTTGTTTCAGATCATCAAAGCGCCGCAGTATCGTGGGTATGTTTTGGCGCGCGCTCCCGAGCAAACGCACACAGAACAGCCACGCCTGACCTTTTATGCCTTTGGGAAAGCGGGAATAGCGGAATATTATGAAGTGAATCCAGAAGCAAATGGGGTAGAGCATGAATTTGCCTTTACACTGTATACGGATGCGCAAGCAGTACGAGAACGCCTGCTGCAAATTGTTTCGCTCGACGCTACCATACCACCCGGGCCAGGGCAGAAGATGCTTTTCACAGATGACCTATCAAAACATACAGCCGACGAAAAGGGACAGTCTCAATGGATGCATACGCAATTTAGCGCTGTCGTCAAAGGGGAACTGGCGCGTGAATATCCTGCAGATGTATCCCAAGCAATCGAGGAAGCGTACATCAATAATCTAGAGTTGGTCTTTCTCACCCTGTATCGAGGAACCACACTCAGCGATCAGGATGGCAAGACGCATGGCATCCTTCAGGGGCGATTGGGAGGGTATCATTTTTTCCAAAATCTAGATGACAAAGCTCTTAAGAGAGAGATCACCCTGGAGCCAATTGGGGTAGAAGCGGCACGCGAGATAGTTATGCAGGTCTTCAATGAGGCGCTGGCAATTGTAGCAGCTGAATAGGGCAAATGTTTCGCATAAGCGAATGCGCTTGTTTTTATAGCATACGCCGCGCGGTACACATTGAGGCGATGCAATCCGGTAGGGGCGACCCTTGCGGTCGCCCTTGCTGCCTTGCCACCAATATTTCCATGGGAATAATGTTTACAATAAAAGATATTTGGGGGGGACACCCCAAACCCCGCGCAAGGGGCTATTGCCCCTTACGTATCCCCAGATTGCTGCCCGGCTTCCACTGGGAGGCGCCCCAATCTCCGCGTTTTTAAGTAAAGCAAAACCCCGCTTGCGCAACGGGGTTTATCGGGTGAGCGCCCAGGGACTCGAACCCTGAACCCGCTGATTAAGAGTCAGCTGCTCTGCCAATTGAGCTAGGCGCCCGTTTATGTTTAATATTAAGATTATACGATAGTATTGTGCGAGTGTCAAGCAGCGCAAACATAAAAATTACACTGCTTTGCTTGCGAGCAACGCCGTTTTAAGGAAAGTTTATGATACAATCAAAAGCATTGAATGTACTGCCTTAAAGATCCGGCGGGCCATTCAAGTAATTTTATCAAGAAAGAACATAGCGCTTTATGAGCCTTATTGCGGGATTAGCAGGAACAATTGCCGGCAAAGGAAACGGCGTTCTCTATGTTGCGCTTGGCGGCGTAACCTTCAGTGTGCATACCACATTACCTACCTATAGCGAACTGCGTATTGGCGATACCTGTTCATTGCATACACACCTCATTGTTCGGGAAGATGACCTTATTTTATACGGATTCTCGACTGAACTGGAAAGAGACGTGTTTGTTAAATTACTCAGCGTCAGCGGAGTCGGCGCAAAATCGGCGCTGGCGCTGCTTTCGGCGCAGCAGCCAGATCTGCTGTGCGCTGCCATTGCCCAAGGCGATACCGTCAGGTTAACCCGCGCGCCAGGTGTAGGACAAAAACTTGCGCAACGGCTCATTTTAGAGTTAAAAGGACAAGTCGATCGCTATCTAACTCCGCAAGCAAATACAGATTCGGCTATTGCGCCTGCGGCAGACGATAAGAAATCGGTATTTCGCGTATCCGACGCTATTGAAGCTTTAACCGGATTAGGCTACAGCGTTTCCGAAGCAGAAAAAGCCGTGCGATCTGTTCCCAATGCCGAAACACTTTCTTTGGATGATATCATCTTAAAAGCCCTGCGTTCATTGGCGCGGTAAGTTTTTCATATTGACAAGAAATATAATATACGCTATAAAAGGGACAGGTTGTTCAACACGCTTATTTTTTTAAATGGAGTTGTGACATGTTACCAAGTACACTTTCTGTCCCCGAAAATATTCGCGCATTATTTACAGCATATCGCACCTGCGAATTAACAACGTTTACAAAAACAGGTATGCTGTCTGTTGTGCCGGTTGTCGCTATTTGGGATGACGAAGCAGAAACTATCGTATTTGCCACTGCGGTTGCGTATCCCCAAAAAGCATTTAACATCCGCCGAAACCCGCATCTTTCTTTGCTTTTTTCTGATCCAGTCGGCGCTAATTTGGAACACGAATCGCCGGTTTTGGTTCAAGGAATCGGTAAAATTACAGAAGATCTCGAAGCAAAACGCCTGACTAAACTTGGACCGAAATTTGCCCAAAAAATACCCGATCAAAACTACCACCTCAGTCCAATTATGAAACGACTGATGGATTGGTATTATGTCAGATTAATGATTGATGTTACACCTGAATACATCTTCAATTGGAAAACCGGAGATTATCATCAAACACCGGATGTTATTGGCGAAAAGAGAACTTCTCGGCTACAGGAAAAGACTCAAACACAATCGGCGCCAATGTGGAAATCGGACTGGGCCGGTATAATCGCTAAATATCCAACCGCTGTGGTCTCGTGCGCTTTCGGCACAGATTTCCCATATAGTTATCGCTCATCTATACAATTGGATTCTACGCGCAAAATTTGTCTGTTAGAACCGCTTGCAGATGGTTTTCCTGCAGCGCAAAAACATACTCAATATTCGGCAACGCTGTTATTCCATGCCTTTAGCGCATCCATGAAGATGGAAGCAATGAGCCAGTTTCAGCTGCAAGGATATATAACGATAACCGAAGACGCTGTTGAGTTTACCCCTATTGGGTTTATTCCCGGACTGGGCAGCCGCCACTTTGATAAACCCCAAGGTTTCGAGCAGTTTACCGCCTTTCCGGCAATGGTAAGCAGCGGCAAACGCAAAACGAAAGAATACCTGCAAAAAAGAACTTTTCAAAGCAAAGGATCTGAACATGACGCCTAAAATCCGCCTGTTGCTCATCGATGACAATCACGAAATTATCGAAATGCTGCGCCTTGGACTGGAATCATATTTTATCATAGACGACGCCGAAGATGGCGCCATAGCATTAGAAAAAATAAATTCTTTCAAGCCCGATATTGCCATTGTTGATATAAAAATGCCACATATTAATGGGTTTCAATTTATTAAAGCGATTCGCGGTGATCCGGCAACAGCAGATTTTCCACTGATTATTCTTACAGCAATGCCGGTTGAAAGCAGTCAATTCGAGGGATATGCATCCGGCGCCGATTATTTTCTAACAAAACCGGTAATGCCCTCGGAATTATTAGAAATCATCCCAAAAATCGTTGCAATCAGCCAGACTGAACGATTACAAAAATATCAAAATTTTGCGCAAAAAGCGATGGAAGATTACACAAATGGCAATTGATAAAAAGATACTTCAGCAGTCGGAGGTGTATGACCTCGGACGAAAACGTTTTCTGTTATTGTGTGTTGGCGGCACAATCAGTATGTTTGCGTTTTTATTATTCATTATTATTATCCATGCGGTAATTGCCGGCGCTTCAGCTAGTAAAATTTATGATAACCGCAATTATTTACTGATTATAACATCGGTAGGTCTCATCCCGCTCTTAATGAGTTTTAGTGTTTTATTGGCCTGGAATAATAAAATTCAATCTGCCGCATGGCTGTTTTCATTAGCAGGAGGTATTATATCTCAATCTTCAAGTTTATTTTCAGCGTTCACTGGCAACTTTGATTCCAGTATATCGCTGTTGTATATAGCAGGATCTATCATTTTGGTCAGCGTAGTTGGTACTCCAATGATGATTCTGTTTACTGCTTTCTCCGCTAGTGTGGTAACAATCATCGCAATAGATTTTGCTCCGCGATCCGCATTATTTGCCCAATATTTGCAGATCACCGGCCCCACACTCATTGAAGTTACGCTCATTTTTTATTGGGGCATTGCGTTGCTTTTTGTTTTACAAAATATTTCATATTCCAAAACGCTGCGAGATCTAACCGCCGCCAAAGGTGAAATTGAACAGGTTCATAAAATGGATGAACTGAAAGATCAATTTATTCGCAGTGTGAATCATGAATTACGTACCCCCATTATGGGATTACTGGGATACATCGATATTATGCGTATGCCGCAATCGCGCAATAACCTTAGCGCATTGCAAAATTTAGCCGATCATGCGCAAAATGTTGGGATATCACTGCGCGAGCTTCTGAATAGTATTATGGATACTCGAAGGCTGGATGTTGAATCCATGAAAGTGAATATTCAGCCTGTGAATGTTCATGAATGCCTCCATAGCGCCATAGAAGTTTTCTCCGGCGCTGAAGCAGTGCGCATCCATTCGGATTTACGGGTGTACTTTGAGGATACTCTTGCAGTTTACGCAGATTATATCAGTTTGCATCAGGTGCTTATAAATTTGCTGAGCAACGCTTTAAAATATTCGCCTGCTGGCGCGCTCATCGAAATTTCTGCTCGCGCTGTTCCCCAAAAATCCAATGCGCTGCATCCGGAATTTATAGAATTAGCCATTAAAGATCATGGTTTAGGCGTCCCTGTCGATCAGGCAAGTTTATTATTCCAAAAATTTGTTCGGTTACCGCGAGATTTAGAGTCCAATGTTATGGGAACCGGTTTAGGATTGTATCTTTGTAAATCTCTCATTGAAAAAATGAAAGGGTCCATTCGTCTTGAAAGTATAGGAATCCCAGGATCCGGCTCTACCTTTATCGTAACTTTACCGAAAGCGCCTTGGACCATTGATCAAACGATTGCTAAATTAGCCACGGTCGATTCGCACACTATAACCGCAAAACGGGTTCACTAATGCGCAGGTTTGCGTAGACATTGCGCAAGTGATACGATATCAGCATGAGCTTGCGTCATGCGAAAAATCAAGCGTATACATTCCATGCGCTCCGTATCGCACAGCAAAAGGAATATAACGTCCACGCAGGCAGAATTTACAGTGAGGTTTTGTACAATGGCTGATACTGCGCGTATTATCGGTGGCAGCGTAACGGCGCCACGCGGGTTTCGCGCCGGTTCCACTTCCTGCGGCATAAAAAGCGACGCAAATACCAAAGATTTAGCGGCGCTGGTTTCTGATGTGCCCTGCGTGGCCGCCGCAACCTTTACCACCAGCAAAGCGCCGGCTGCTCCCGTGCTGGTTTGCAAAGAACATTTGGTTTCCAGCGGGTTCCGCGCCCAAGGGGTTCTTGTAAACTCCGGCAACGCAAATTGCTCTACCGGGGAACGCGGAATGAAAGACGCCAGAACCATGGCAGGAATTTTGGCGCAGCAATTTCACTTCGATGAGCAGCTCGCGATGGTAAGTTCCACCGGCATTATCGGAAGATTTCTCCCCATCGAGAAAATTATCAGCGGCGCGCCGGCAATTGACCCGCAATATGACGGCGGTGAAGATTTTGCCGGCGCCATCATTACCACTGATACCCATCCGAAGAAAATTGCGCTGGAATTTTTAGTAGACAATAAAACTGTTCGTATCGGAGCCTGTGTGAAAGGCGCCGGAATGATCTATCCAAATATGGCAACAATGCTTTGCTATATTACTACCGACGCCGCGATTGAACAGCAATGGCTACAGGAAACTTTGCGCGATTGCGTTGAAGATTCCTTTAACATGATTGCCGTTGATGGAGATATGTCTACCAACGACACCGTGCTCGTTTTGGCAAATGGAATGGCAGGGAACACCCCCATTGCTGCTGGTTCCCCCGACGCTGAAATTTTCGCCGAATCGTTGCGGCAAATTACAAAATATTTGGCTATGGAAATTGCCCGCGATGGCGAAGGCGCTACAAAATTGATGGAAGTGCGTGTTTCCGGCGCCGCAACCGATAGTGATGCGCGGAAAGCTGCCCGCGCTGTTACGGTATCGCCGCTTTGGCAGTGCGCCCTTGCCGGATCAGATCCCAATTGGGGCAGAATTATTGCGGCAGTAGGAGCCAGCGGCGCTGTGTTTGATCATAATCGCTTGGAAATATCACTTGGTCATATTCTTGTTGTAAAAAACGGTTTAGCCGCCGATTATGCTCAAGCAGACGCTAAAGCCGCTGTTTCGGGCAAAGAAGTGATTATTTCTGTCAATCTGCACAACGGTGTCGCCGCCGCAACCGCATGGGGATGTGACTTAACCCATGGGTATATCGACGAAAATACAACTTATACACGATAATTTCAAAGGGGAAATCTTACCATGACTTCGACAAATTCCACACAGCGCGATTGGCTTGCGCTGGAGCAAAAATACTATCAGCATACTTTTTCGCGATACCCTGTTACCTTTGAACGTGGCGAAGGCGTTCATTTGTATGCGGCAGACGGCAGAGAATTTTTAGATTTGGTTGCCGGCATTGCGGTAAATGTGCTTGGCCACTGCCATCCGGCGGTTGTAGAAGCCATTCGCAAACAAGCTGGTGAACTGATTCACATTTCAAATTTATATGTGAACGAACGCCAAGTTGAACTTGCGGAAGAACTCTTTAACGTTAGCGGCGGGATGCGCGCGTTTTTCTCGAATTCCGGAGCCGAAGCTAATGAAGGCGCGATTAAACTTGCCCGCAAATTCGGTCGGAAATACCGCAAAGGCGCTTATGAAATTATCAGTATGGATCGCAGCTTCCATGGCAGAACCCTCGCGACTACATCTGCCACTGGCCAGAAAAAATATCAGGATACGTGGCTGCCATTGGCTGATGGATTTAAGCAGGTTCCCTTTAATGATTTAGACGCCATTAAAGCGGCAACAACCGATAAAACCTGCGGTATTTTAATTGAAGCCATCCAAGGCGAAGGCGGTATTTATCCCGTTTCAAAAGAATACTGGCAGGGCTTGCGCGAATGGTGCGATACCAATGATCTGGTTTTAATTGCCGATGAAGTTCAGGCCGGTTCCGGACGCACCGGTAAATTTTTCAGCTGGGAACATTTTGGCGCCACACCAGATATTGTTACCATGGCTAAGGGCTTAGCCGGCGGTGTGCCAATTGGCGCAATGCTCGCTGGTCCCCGCGCCGATATTTTTGAGCCGGGTGACCACGGCACAACGTTTGGTGGCAACCCGATTGCCTGCGCTGCCGGTGTTGCAACTATTCGGACCATCCGTGAGCAAAAACTGCTGGAAAACGCCACTACTATGGGCGCGTATTTGCAAGAGAAATTGCAGGGTTTGCAGCAGAAATACAGCTTTGTTTCCGGTGTTCGCGGCTATGGCCTGATGCTTGCGTTTGATATTGAAAACGCTAAAGCGGCCGACGTTACAAAAACAGCGTTTGACCACAATGTTTTAATTACGAACGCAGGTGAAAAAACGATCCGATTTATTCCGCCGCTTATTTTAACCCAAAAAGATATCGATCAGGCTGCTGCATTGCTGGATGAAGCTTTGGCTGCCTTAGCGTAATTGTTGCTTGCGCGTTCCTGCGATTGATCATCCTGTGACCGCGCTTACCACTTAAGGCGCGCTAACCTATGCGCGCCGCTTTTGTGCAGATTAGGATTTCTCCGCGCTTAGCGTGGAAATCAGTATTTTATGGAAATACTCACCGTATTGAGTACATATAAGGAGCCTTATGCCGAGTAATCAACCAACCCCTGAAGCTCAGGAGTATATCACGAAGGGCAACGAAGCTGCTCAGCGCAGCAATTTTGACGCCGCAGAAGAAAATTTTATGAAAGCGGCAGAGCTGGATCCGGATTATGCCCCCATATGGTATAATCTGGCTCTTGCGCAGCAAAACATTGGAAAACTGGAGCACGCAGTCAGCTCTTACCTGCGCGCGTTGCGTTCCGACGCCGAATTGATTGAAGCGTATATCAACCTTGGCGCGCTTTATCTGGAATTGGGCTTTACCGATGAAGCTATAGATGTGCTGCAGCGCGCCTTGGAGCTGGATCCCCAAAACGATGAGTTGTTTGTGGCTTTGGGAGAAGCCTATAGCGACGCCGGATTGTTTTCCGACGCCACAGAGGCGTTTCGTCAGGCGCTGGCCATCAACCCTGCCAATGAATTTGCCACAACAAATATGGCAGAAACCGAAGAAGAAATACGCAATATTCAAGAATCTATCGAGCTTTCACAAAAAGAGATTGCAGAACATCCGGATGTGCTGGATGGCTATGTTAACCTTATTGGTGTTCTGCTTGATGCGCATAATTTTACCGAAGCCTTGGTTGCCGCAAAACTGATTGAGCAAAAATTCCCTGATGACGCCGCCGTATATCAAACGTATGCTATTGTATATGGCGCAATCGGCGACACCAATAAGCAAAAAGAAGCTTGGCAAAAAGTTGTTGCGCTGGACCCCGATGATAGCGTATCTTGGAGCTATTTAGCTGAAGTCTATTCCGAAATTGGGGAAACAGAACAAGCAATCGAAGCATATAAGCATGCCGCAGAAATGCAGCCGGATAACCCCTCTTATAAATATGGCTTAGCAATGGCGTACCAATTTGCAGAACATTATCCCGAAGCCATAAACACATTAAAAGAGATGGTTGCAATGCAAAGCGGAGAATATGAAGATTTTAAGCTGGAGATTTATAATAGTTTAGCGGAAACACAAAATCTTGCTGAATTATATGAAGACGCTTTAGCTACCACTTCGATTATTCTTGATGAATTCCCTGATGATTCATCCGCGCTCTATGAAAAAGCCACCGCTTTAAATAATTTAAATCAAACTGAGGAAGCAATTGCTGCGTATGAGGAATCCATTAAAAATGATCCCTTAAATTTCTCTGCTTATGATGATTTGGCGGCAACGTTTTTGGCGAGCGGCCAAACAAAATCTGCTTTAGAATACGCAACCATGGCAGTTGCCTTGGATGACGAATCGGAAAGCGCATTGGAAACCCTTGCAGCCGCACTGACAAAAGTAGGGCGCACAGCGGAAGCTGCAGATATTCAAGAGCGCATCAAAGATTTACACTTGATGTTTGATGACCCTAACGGCTGGGATACTGACGAAGATTAAATAAGCAATTGGCTGGAATCCCTTGGGATAATTGGATAATCCTGAGGGATTTTTTTTGTTTGTCGAAACACTATAAAGCTTAATAAAAGGTAGCTTGATGATGAGGCAAGAACCATTGCGATGAGCTTAGCTATATTATTGCCAATGAAATATCCTAACGTATTAGAAATTGGCAAGAACAGTGATAACACATAAAGCGCAGCGTTATTTATAATGATATTGACAATAGCTTGGCCGGTAAAAAGCATTTTTTGATAATTTCGCACCTGCTTATACACATGAAAGGTCCAGCGAGTATTCCAAATATAACTGTTTATAATAGCAAAAAAAACTGCCACCGTATTATAGAGCAGCAGCATAAATACATTTTGTGTCGGAAACACAAATAACAGCAAATTTAATATTCCAAGATCGACAACTGCATTGGTAAACCCAACAAAAAGAAAACGAATATAACGAGATTTCATAATACACTGCCTTTATATGTCACAATATCGGCGCATAGTAAAGATATATAAAGGCCGACACCTCTTAATCCGAACAAAGAGAGGCGATTTTTTTCAATATCTTTCTTAAAGCGGCGCTACCCAAGTGTTAAACTATCTTTAAGATATAAAAAAAATTGTAAAAGTTTCAAGATCATTGCAAAATAACTGTGAATTACCGTTAATTGCCACATAGTTATGGTATTTAAACTCTTATTTTCAACTTTTTGCACTGTATACAAACAGATCAGCCGCAAGCACTGCTTTTCAGCTGATCTGTTAACATTGATGTGAAGTTAATTATAAATTTTGCAGTTTATTATTAGCTTCTTCCCATGTTCCAATAGGTCGTTTTGCGGCATTGCCTAACTGCAATATCATGTTCATCACTTGGGAAATAAACTTCAATAGTAAAACACGATCTTCAGTAAACGCAGATCCTGGTTTGGTATTCGGCGCATCAATCACATCAATGGTTAAAATCCCCATTTCCGGTATAATTGCCGGAACTGCCGCAGTTGGCCGCAGCGGCACAGGTACGCTAATAAAACTGGTATATTTTGAAGGCGCAGAATTTTCCGGTGGCGGCAAAAATGTATCACTTAATTTGAGCGTATTATGTTTAAACTTTTCTAAAAGATCTCTTGCCCGAAATGCGGCAGGATCATCACCATTTGCCAGATATTGAAGCGCTTTTTCAATAACCTGAATTTTATTGTTTTGCTCTAGCCATTGATAGTCAATTGATTCATTAGGATCTTTTAATGGGAATACTATTACTTTTCCTAAGATTAATGACCATGCGCCAAGCGTATCAGGATACGTAAAGGGATGGATATAACTTGGGTCTAACTTATCCACCGGATCAATATAAGTGTTTTCAATAACACAAACACTTCGCGCAATGTGCCGGGTACGATTCATAAGGGAAAATGGCTTTTTTAGCGCAAGACCAACTCGGGTTGTACCCGGTTGAAAAATAGTGGAGCTAATAATGGATCCAATCGCCGAAAGCGCCTGAGATGGCACATCAGTATGCTGCTGGTGAAGATCACTAATTGCTCGATTAAATGCTTCACCTACATTGTGCAATACTTCTTTATTTCGTTGCAATACAACAATATCCGATTCTGTTAATACGGCAGTTATTTCCGGTTTATTCAGCAAAGTATTTTCAACTGATTTTTTAGCCGGGTGTATTGCCACCTGAAACATTGTTGTGTCTTTTTCAATTTCGTTAGGCCGCAGGTTTACTTTTCGGACATTTGTAGACCAACCTTTTGTATCCGGATTATAGATTGCAGCAATTTCATTAAAAGAGCGTTCATTATCCGGAGTTATTCTGTTTGATCCCAGTGAACCGGCGCCACTTTGTGTAAGAATGGCAGTATCATTAGTATAGTCTTTGGCTATAGGAAATTGAGTAGAAATCGTCGAACTGCGCGCATACCCATGCGCCAGCAAATGAAAATCTGCTGAGTTTATTTCTGTCAATAACCCAAAACTGTTTGCCGCAGCGGAAAAATTTCTTTCGGTTAAAGCTGTAAATGGCAGAAGTGGATGGTGGGTAACCAACACTTTATAAAAATTGGCAAATTGCGGCGTTCCCTTTTCATATTCATCAGAATATAATTCTTTGTTTACCGCTTGCTTCAGGTTACCCGCTTCCTGCGCATCTACATAGCTGGTATCATTCCAAACAAATTGCTGCAACGCTTGCATAAACTCTTTTGCGCGATCAGATGTCAACCCGCCGGATGCAGACTGCGCTGCTATTCTTTTCCAAGTTTCTTGAAATTGCCGCAGCAATTCTTTTTGCTGCCGAGATCCTTGCCGTAAGGCGCTGGGTCTTAGAATTGTATTAACAGGGTATACAAAATACCCATACCGGTCGGAAACGGCAAAAGGTTTTAATGATTTATACATTCCTCCAGTTTCATCCGGTAAATCCGGCAATATAAAATCACTAAACTGATCTCGAAATGCTTTAAAAATATCTTTTTTATCTGAATTGTGCCACTCAAAATCATGCAACCCAGGTGTAAGCACTATTTTGCGCTCATCATCCAATTCATCCAGCATATTTTTAATGATGGACAATTCAGTATACACGTTGCTTAACTCATCCTTAGATCCGTACAGCGATACATTGCCACTGATTAAAATAAGATGAGGCCGAGGCTGACCAGGTTCTTTTAAAAAATCACGATATTCTTTTAATGGCTGTTCATAAAGATTTCTTTCGCTATTCCAGATATTTGCTAAATGGTGAATGAGTAACAATTTGTTTTGTGCAGTTGCTTGTACATTTGAATATGTTGTCATTGCTAAACTCCTGCAATAAAATAAGCAAAAATGTTTGCGCCCTCTGACGCAATACGTTAAAAATCTAACACTTGCCGCATAATCATTAAATTTGTCAGCGGGCCAACACCGCCCGGCACGCGAGAAACCGCTCCGGCTATTTGCCGGACCTGTTCAAAATCAACATCGCCAACTATTTGGCCATCTTCAGTTATATTGATACCTACATCGATAACTGAGGCGCCTGGGGCAACCATCTCGGCGCTCACTAAATTTGGCTTGCCGGCAGCCACAATGATAATATCTGCCTGTCGAGTAAAATCTGCCAAACTGCGGGTATAAATATGGCATACTGTTACTGTTGCGTTCCGATGCAGCGCCATCAACGCCAGCGGCCTGCCCACAACAGGGCTGGCGCCGATAATCACCACACGCTTGCCGTCTAAAGCAATGCCCGAACGATCAAGCAATTCGAACACTGCCAAACAGGTAGCTGGTAGCTTTGCCGGTTGTTTTAAAAACAGATTGCCAATATTTGCCGCAGTAGCTCCGTCCACATCTTTATCGGGGTCTATTGCGTCTTTCAAAGCTATTTTCTGTATTTGCACGGGAAGCGGCGCTTGAACCATAATGCCGCGAATCTGTTTCTGAGCATTGAAACGCTGAATCATGGGCAGCAGTTCATCAGTTGAAGTATCTTGCCTAAGCCAATGAATATGCAAAGCTATGCCCACATGTTTTGCGGCGCGCCGAAGCTGGCGAGTATAGACATCACTTGCAGAATCGCCAGCTTCATTTTTCCAGGCAATAATAGCCAGATCTGGAGTAAAGCCATGAGTTTGTATCTGCAGCGCTGCTTTTGCCGCCAACTCGAAACTGATTTGCGCTACAAACTGCGTACCTTCAAGAATTCGCGCCGTCATTTGGCAATTTCATTTTCCTTTGAGGTGTTCATAAAAGGCATATACGCCAATGTTTGCAGCCGCTGTGTTACCTGTGCCGCGCGTTCTTGAAATGTCAATGCGTCTTCCCGGTTCTCGATGTTACGTATATTTTCATACACATTTAACAGCGCCGAATCTGCTGCAGATTTCGCGAATATTGCCGCGCTGCCTGCGTCGGCCAGAACTGTTTTATTGCCAAATGCAGCTATTTGCAAAGCCAGTTCTGCGCATTCACATGCTGTTTCGGCAATTGCCAATGGAATTTCAGTCGCATACATTAAAGCATTTTGAATAGCGCCGTGGCGCGCATCGTCGGATTTGGAGATACTATAAGCTTCCGCCACCTTTGCAAAAGCTGCAGCGTCTTCCTGCATCAAATTTTGCGCCCGAGCACGCAGGGTTTCACTTGCGGCAAGCAACGCTTCCGCCTGCTGACGCATCGACTCATATTTCTTTTTCTGCACAGTAAACCTGGCGACCATACTAACCAGCGCTGCGCTGAGCGCACAGCATAACGCTGCAGCAGCGCCACCTCCTGGCGCAGGTTTATCGCTCGCCAGTTCATCAAGCCATTGGCTGATAGATTGGAGCTGAAATTCCATAAATGACATCACCTCATACATATTCTATCATATATCAGACTGCTCAATTTTTTTTTATGACAAAAACCGCTCAAAAACTTCATTTCCCAACAACATTCCCCTATCTGTCAAACGAATTTTTAATACGCCGTCATCATCCCACTCTTCCAGCAAGCCATTATCCTGCAAAAAGCGTATATCCGGAAATACATCTAATACATCGCGTTGAAACCGATTTTGAAACCAGTGTATTGGCAATCCTGCGCGCAAACGCAGCCGCATAATAACCGTTTCAGATATCAATTCATCCTCGGTCAATTCATGCCGTTCTACAACTGGGCCGCCAAGAACGCCTATTCCCGATTTTGCAGGATCCCACTCACCTTGCAGCGCAGCTACATATGCTGCAATTTCTGTTTGGTTGCTGTAATGCGCAGCATTCCAAAATCCATGAGCGCCGGCGCCAACACCGATAAAAGGGCGCAATTCCCAATATGTACTATTATGCGCACATTCAAATCCAGGCAACGCCCAATTAGAAATTTCATAATGATGGAAGCCTGCGGCGGAAAGCCGTTTACAAGCAAATTCATACATATCCGCGGCTGTATCTTCAGACGCAGCTATAACTTCACCGCGTTCAACCCAATCAAATAAAGGCGTATGCGGCTCAACAATTAACGAATATAACGAAAGATGCTGCGGATGAAGCGCAAGCGCCTGTTCCAGTGTATCCTGCCATTGCGTCATAGTTTGTTCTGGCAGGGCATACATAAAATCTAGATTCAACGAATGAAATCCGGCTGCTTTCCCTTTTGCTGTGGCAATCAAAATATCTTCAGGCGAGTGAATTCTGCCCAACCAGTGAAGCAAATTCGCGTCAAAACTCTGTGCGCCTATTGAAAGCCGATTTACACCATATTTTTGCACTGCGTCCAGACGATTATATTCCAGCGCGCCGGGGTTTGCCTCCATGGTAATTTCGGCCGCAGCATCGACAGCAAAAACTTCATGCGCAGCGTGCAGAATATCGCTGATATCTGAAGCGGGCAGCAAACTTGGTGTTCCGCCGCCCCAAAAAACAGTGTTGACACGCTGCGGAACTCCATTTACCATTTGCAGCGCATTTCCCAGCAAAGTAATCTCGCGAATAAGCGCCGAAACATAGCGTTTCCGCCATCCAAACATACCGGCATACGTATTAAAATCACAATAGGGGCATTTTTTGTGGCAAAAAGGTATGTGAATATACAAAGAAATAGTATCCGGCGCGCTATCATCGTTTACTGTTTTCATTTGCATTTCCTGCGGCCCGTTTCTTATTCATCCCACTGCGGCGCCTGCTATTTATATAGTACAGAATAAAATCTGCATTCAGCAGCAGCAAAGCAAACAGTGCGAATTGACTGCTTGCCTTGCCACTGCCAAAATGACACTATGGTGTTGGTGTCGGCTGGAAGGTTACATTTAAGCTGGGAACAGCCGGAATATTCTGTGTGCTGGTTTGGTATGTTGTATTAATAGAAGATATCACCGTTGGTGGCAAATAGCGCTGGCCGGTAAGCCAGTGGTTCAGCGCGTTTTGCTGTAGATTTTGCAAAAGGGTAGGATCTACCGCACGTGAAGGATCTATCGCCAAAATCGTGACAATATCGAAGGTACCATTAATGTCTTTAATAACCGGGCTGATATGGTTTGGTGTTTTTTGCGCAAATGCCCAAGCTTCAACACCTTGGTCTTGCTGACCTTGAACCACCCAGCCTAAATCGCCGCCCTTGGTGTTGCTGGTAGAATCGACCGAATATTTCTTTGCCAGCGCTGCAAATTGCGTAGGATCTTTCTTCAATTGGCCAAGAATTGTATTAGCCAATGTTTGCGATGTTACCTGTATCAGCGCCAAATGCATTTGCAATGTGGGTGATTTAATCAAGCTTTGCAAATAATTCTGCATAGCAGTGCGCCGCAAAGTTACGGCAATGGCGGCTTTCACATCATTAACCGAAAGATGGTCTGAATTTAAAAAATTCTGAACAGATTCTCCGGCAGGAAACGCCTTCACAAATGAATTATATCCGGAATCAATCATCGACTGAGTAACATCGAGGATTTTTTTCGCAGAAGGATCCGTGCTTTCAAATTTAGCAATACCTTGCTGAATCAATTGATCTTCAATCAAATCATTAACCGCCAAAGAATCGACCTGAGTTTGGCTGAATGACGCCTGATAGGAAGACAACTGCGTATTTAACTGCGCATATTGCTGCTGCAATTGCACAACATTTTTAGGATTTTTAGCAATTTGCGCGCTTAGGCTATTTACTTGGTTCGTTAAGGATTCCACTTGGTTCCAGTTCTGCTGCGCCAAATAAGCCACCATTTTATAGTATGTTTTCTGGGAAATATTCGTCCCATCTACCGTAACGATTGGTGAATTGGGGAGAATGATTAAATTATTCACAAGCCCGAATGTGAACACACCAATAATAATAGCGGCAATGACCCCGATAAATGAAAAATAGAGTTTTTTCTGTGCGAGAAAACGCTCCGAGGCAGAAAGTCCTTTGCCATACCCCAGAATTATGGGCTTATTTACCCGTTTTCCTTCAAAATTTGCCTTCTGGGATCTTTCATCACGGCTTAATCTTTGCTGATAACGGGAAATTTTCTTTTTGGAAGATTGAATGTCTGTGCTTTTACCCACAATAGATATACCTCAAACAACTTAAAATCAGGTGAAGACACGATAATGTATTACTATTTATAGCAATGGGCGCCGTCATTTCATAAATTGGCGTTCACAATACCACCATTATACATAGACAAGGGAATTTTGGAAACAAAAGTGAACAAAAAGGCGGGAAGATTACTTTAACGCTTTTCTAAAAGGGAAGCAAACTACACAATTAAAAAATCACCCGCCAATGTTCCATACAACAGAACCGGTTGTCTATCTGCTTGGCTCGAAGCGCCGTACATGTTCCGCGGTATAAGGAAGCAGAGCCATAAAGCGGGCGCGTTTCAGGGCAACAGCCAATGCGCGCTGATGTTTGGCGCAGGCGCCGGTTTTGCGACGGGGATCGATCTTACCGCGATCGGAAAGATAACGGCGGAGCCGGGTAGATTCTTTAAAATCGATTTCGCGTACATGCTCCACACAAAAGATGCAGACTTTGCGGCGGGAACGATAATCGCGCTTGGGTCTTGGTGAAGGGGATGACGCATTTGATTGTGGTGAACTCATAAAAAGTAAAAAACCTCCGTATGGGATTGCCGAGAAACGGCACGGATAAAATATATACCGCTTCGATTAATTGAAGCGGGAATGCGCCATTTACTGAATATATGCAATGAACGGCGCAGTATCGGCGGCGTTAGGAATCTGACGCAAAAAAAAAGCGTTAACCTGCGCGCCGATACGTACAAGCGGAATTACTGCTAAGCGCATCCGCTAGAATGGAAAGTCATCATTATCATGAAGCTCTCCGGCGGGAGCTGCGGCTTCGCCTTGGGGAGCAGCGCTATGTTCGCTGTCGCCGCGGGTAGAAAGCAGTTCCATTTCAGTAATAACAACTTCGTGAACACGCCGCTGTACATTATCTTTATCGGTATACTCACGCATGGTCATGCGGCCCTCAACAAAAAGGTGTGAGCCTTTATGCACATAATTACTGCATGTTTCCGCTAAACGTTCCCATGCAATGATATTAAACCAGGTTGTATCCTTTACCATTTCTCCAGAATTTTTATCTTTCCAGCGACGGCTGACGCCTAAAGAAAACTTTGCAACCGCGCTGCCGCTGGAAGTATATGTTAATTCCGGATCCTTGCCAACATAACCTGAAAGTAAAATTTTGTTCATGCGTTATTCTCCCTATCCTATTCTGATAACCGGCGGCGTACTTGCTTATTCAGTTGCAGAATCTGCCGCAACGGTTTCGGCTTCTGATGTTTCTGCTATTTCTGCGGTTTCCTGAACAGGCTCTGGCGCTGTAGCGGCGACAGCCGCTGCAGCGGCGGATTCCCGCGCAGCAGTTGCTTGAGCCAGCTCGCGCGCTTTAGCGTCTTCTTCACGTTTCTGCCGATAAGCGACAACTTTTGTATCGTGGAACAAAATAATATGCCGCAAAATATTTTCCTGAACATGGATATAACGTTCAATTTCAGCAATTTTGTCTGAATCTGTTTGAAAATCCATAAACAGGTAATATCCATCGATATGCCGCTTAATTGGGTACGCTAAGCGGCGTTTGCCCCAAGCATTTACCTTGGTAATTACCCCGCCTTGGTCTGTGATCGTTTTTGTCAGCCGCTGAACCACGGCCTGAATTTGTTCATCATCCAAAGATGGATTGATGATAACACCTACTTCGTAGTCTTTTGCCATGTATACTGCTTTTCCTTTGGGTTCGCGGCGTGATATTATTTTTACACACCGCAGGAATGATTGTCAGAAACGTTTGCACGCAATCTGAGCTGATTGTACTCCCGCAGTATACCATTCTTTTTTGTCATTTCGCAAACGGAACCGCCAACCGTCTGCAGATTTGCCGTTATTGCAGAAATGGCGCCAAACTTGACATCTGTACTTTTACATGATATGATGGAAAAGTGCGCTGAGGTAGCTCAGTCGGTAGAGCATAGCACTGAAAATGCTAGTGTCGCCAGTTCGATTCTGGCCCTCAGCACCCAAAATCAGAAGCCGTTATTTCACGGCTTCTTTTTTTTTGTTGAAACACTTTTTTTTCATGCAGGTTCTGATTTCTTCACAATTCCTTTCGCAAATTTTTCGCATAAATATTGTATAATTTCTCAAGAAGGCGCCATTACCCAAAGGCTTGGCAGTGTCTCGAAGATATTTGACGAGCAGATTCAATTCAACAATGTAAACGCTTACTCTAAGCAGATTTTAAAAAAATTTTACCCAAAAGGCAGGCTTGCGCAAATATGGCGGAATTAAAAATTTTTGTAAGTCACAGCCACGAAGATCAAGCAATCTGCGAACTATTAGTTAATGCTTTGCGAGATTCCGGCGCAGATGTTTGGTACGATGAACAAAACTTGAACTCCGGTCGCTTAATGGATGTTATTCAAACCGAACTTAGCTCCCGCCCCATTTTTATTGTTATGCTTTCTCCCGCAGCGATGCATTCTCATTGGGTGCGCGATGAAGCCACATGGGCATATAACTTAATGCGCCGAAAACCGGAGCGCGTTATGCTTCCCATCACCGTTCAGAACCTGTCCGAAGATCTGTTTGACAGTTGGCTGTTTTTAGAGACGATGAAACGCATTGAAGCGCCTGGTTTTAAACCATTTCTGCCGGATGACATCATCCACAAAACACTGCTGGCCCTTTCACTGTCATCGCATACAACAATGACTGCGCCAGCGCCAGTAGCCCTACAGTCGCTTTCATTCGATGATTTAATTGTTCGAGGTGTATCCTTGCGCGAACAAGGCAACTATCAGGAAGCTTTAAATAATTTTCAAAAAGCTGCCGATACCAAACCGCAAGATTTACTGGGCTGGTTTCATTTGGGCTACACATTCAATCTAATGCAGAACTATGATCAATCATTAAAGGCATATGATCGCGTTTTAACGATTGATCCGCACTATCAAGCGGCGTGGAATAACAAAGGATTAGCTCTGTACAATGTGAAACGGCTGAATGAAGCGCTGCTTTGTTATGATGAAGCTTTGAAAATTGATCCGCGATATCAAACAGCTTGGTATAACAAAGGCCTTGCGCAATACGAGCAAGAAGATTACATAAACGCTGTTGCAAGCTATGATTCTGCTTTGGCGCTGGATATTAAAGACTCTTCGGCGTGGTACAACAAAGGGCTGGCGCTGTTCTATTTAAAGCGGTACAGTGACGCGGTTTTATCATTCAACCAAGCTCTTGAAATTGATCCGGCAAATATTTCAGCTTGGAATAATAAAGGGCTTGCAATGGACAATCTTCAGCAACTCGATGAAGCGCTAGAATGTTTTAACAAAGCGTTGGCGCTTCAGCAAGATTATGCAATCGGCTGGTATAACAAAGGCTTAATTTATTACAAACTAAAGCAATACGCCGAAGCAGACGCATGCTTTACGCGCGGTGTATACATAAATCCCAAATATTGGTCTGCGTGGTATAACAAAGGACTGTCTTTGCTTTACCAAGGCAGTTATTCTGAAGCGTTAGACAGTTTCGACCATGCGCTTGCGCTGAAGCCCGATGACGCACAAGTTTTAGCTTATAAGGGTTTAGTTCACTATTATCAGTTAGATTTTTCGGAGGCGATTGCATTCTTTAACGCTTCTTTGAAAATATCACCAGAAAACGCTATAGCGCTGCAAAACAGAGGGTTGGTGTATCTTAACACCAAGCAGTATGAACTTGCGCTGCAAGATTTTGAAAAGTCACTGCAATACGACTCTAATAGCGCATCTGGTTGGTATAACAAGGGGCTTTGTTTATACGATCTCCATCGTTTGTCTGAAGCGCTTGAAGATTATACAAAATCTATACAACTTGATCCGGCGTTCCCCAATGCATGGTATAACAAAGGCATAGCGCACTACGACTTAAGGCAAATTGATGAAGCTATTCAATGCTATGATCAGGCGTTAAAGTTGGATCCACGCAAAGTAAATGCCTGGTACAGCAAAGGATTAGTGTTTATGGAGCAAAAGAAATATATTGAAACGATAGCAGCGTTTGATCAGGCGTTGCACTATGCGCCAAACTATTATTCTGCTTTAACCGGCAAGGGATTAGTATTATATTATCTGCAAAATTATGAGGCGGCGCTGGAAAATTATGATAAATCACTTGCCATTGAACCTAATCAAAAAGATGTATGGAACAATAAGGGGCTGGCAAATTACGAACTGCAAAAATATGATTCCGCCCTTCAGTGTTATGCCCAAGCGCTGCGTTTAGACCCGCATTATGCGTTGAGCTGGTACAATCAAGGTTTGTCGCAATTTGCTGCCGAGAAATATTATGACGCGCTTAGCAGTTTTAACCATGCGTTACAAGAAGGCTATGACACAAACACTGTGCAGACACAAATCGATTTGATAAAGCAAAAATTAACAGGTTTGTGAACTCAAGTAAACGTTGCGTGGTCGCATAACCAAGGGATTCGTAAGGGGCAGTAGCCCCTTGCGCGGGGTTTGGGGTGTCCCCAAAACATCTTTTTATTTTATTTTTCCAAAAGACAATATTGGTGACCGGACAATATATCCCAAAAACACAACATAATTAGATAATTCATTGATCAATAGTTCATATCCTCTTAGGGAAAACAGCGCGTGAAAGTCTAAATCCAATATGATGTGAATATTCATTGATCAAATGAGATCTCCGAAATGCTGCCCGAGAATACTTTTCATTTCCTGGCCAAGAACTTCCTCTTACAACATGACCTGTATGTAGAAGATTTTCATAACTTCCAGTATTTATAAGCGTATTATTTTTCATATCTATTTGATATGGATAAACTGCCAGTAATGAATTTGTCCACTCTTGGATATTATCACACATATCCATGCAGCCATATATACTGCTATGATGTGGATACCTGCCTATTGGCTCCATAAAATAATCTGTCTCATTCTTAACTTCTCTATCTATTTCTTTCCATTCATTTCCCCATGGATAGATTCTCCCATCTTCTCCTCGTGCCGCTTTTTCCCATTCTATTTCCGTAGGAAGTTTCCACCATTGACCAGTATTTTCCGTTAACCATTGTGCATAAACTGTTGCGTCTCGCCAAGATACACATACTACAGGATTATCAGGATGTTCTTGCTGGCGTTCCCATGTTAATATGCCTAATGTCCCCATACCAAAATCAGGGGGAATTGGATAAGCTGTTGCATTTATAAAACATAAATATTCAGCTACTGTCACTGGGTATTTTCCCATTTCATAAGTATGCTTAGCATCAACTAAATGCTGTGGTGTTTCGTTTTCTTGCGTATATAAATCTTGTTGTGTGTTACTTCCCATTAAAAACGCGCCGGATGGTATTGGTATCATAGGAGGAATAATTATATCAATCCCGTTTTGTTTTTGCAAAATAAATCCTTTATTTTGCAATTTTTCAGATATTTGATAAGGTATTTTTTCAAAAGCTATTTTTGTGTGTGTCTCAATATACGATTTTTTATAATTTGGTAATGACAATGTTTTTATAGGATTTCTTTGATTAACAACTCTATTTTTAATAAGATATTTCACTGCATTTTCAAAATGCATAGTTGTTATTTCATGTATATAACTTAACATCTTATTAAATTCAATACCGCTTGCTCTTACCCAACGTTGATCACTTGTACGGAGTGTAAGAATCCACCGAATATCTCCTTTATACTGATCAAAATAAGGAACAAGTTCAATAATAAAATCAGTACTTCGTTCTTGATGAGGGTATTCAGCCGGAAAAATCGCTCCACAGATAGGACAACGATTCGGATAATCACTTATCCAAAATTCATAAGATTCTTCAGGAAGTACAAATACCATACTATGGTTATTTTCACACCGTGTTGAAACAATATTATATTGAAATTGATCTTTCGATTTATCCAAAAATTTCACCTTTTTAAATTTAATTATTCATTATAATGTAAAATAATTAATCTGAATGAATAATTCATAATTAATGTTGTCTAATTATTGATCCCCAATAAAATACCCATCCGTTTCCTGAACTATCATATGTATGAATATGCCCATAGTTATGCCAAATAGGTCCTTGTACATCATGTCCAAATGGGTGAATATACATTACATTGCTTGGATCATCATCAGGATTATAACTACTTGGATCTGCGGCATAACCTAATGGATCACCATATCGATAACCTGAAGGATTCTCCCAATTATAGTCTTGATACCATCGAGAAGGAGGTTCTGACCCTAATTTAAGAGAATAAGGAACTTCATTTCCTTCAAGATTTGATATACCAGCATATTCTTGAGCAGCATTGAGAGCTTCTTCATAAGTATTTACATAAGTAGAACCACACGTATTATGCACGACCACCGCAGTGGCGCCCACCGCATACGTGTGGTCATCGGCCACCGTCAGGTTGTACCGCACGGCCACACCAAAGAGGTGCCGCAGCGCTACTACCACCCCGTAGCTGCCATCCAGCCGCTGGACCTGCTCCCCAATCCGCAGATCCTCCGCGTTTATAAATCCCCGATCAATGGTGAGGAACGGATGCTCATCGGTCGTGTGCAGGGTTTCCGCCGACGGGGGCGCCTGACTGCCGTGCGCTTTCACGTCTGCCGTATGCTGCTTCACTATTGTCGCTTGTGCTGTGCTCGACTGCGACTCCGGCGCAATGGTTACATCTAACAGGTTGTTGTCATGATTGATGAACACATGCTGCACCGTTTTCGTTTCTGTGTGCCCTGTCTTCGGATTATACGCCGTCACCGTGTTTCCAACCGCTAACGTCCCAATGGCCTGCTTGCCATGCGGTGTTGTCACCACGGTTGCCGCCGCAAAGCTGTTCTGACACCCTCCGACTGATTCATCGGCAGTTTCACTTGCATCTCCTGCCACAGTCTGTTCAGCGTCGGATTCGACCGTATGCACGGCCTCATCTTCGGCTACATGTTCCCCCTCGGTTTCTGCGGCGTGCTCGGCGACATCTGCTGCCGCATGCTCAGCTACCTCTAATCCTGTTGCTGCGGCTCGTTCGGCTTCTCCCGTTCCGGTGAACAGGCTCACATCCATCGTCACATTCAGCGCCAAATCGCCGACACTCATCAGCTTCGACTGCCAGCTCGCATTCGGATTCGCCAGGGTCTGCACATCATTGATCATGCTGCTGACGCCCAGCGTTGTATTCACCACCGCAACGACGACCGGCGCCGCGGTCGTCACCACTGTGGTCACCGCGCTTACCACCGAACTCCACCAGTCATGTCCGCTGGGGTCGGTGAGCGTTTCGGGGTTGCCGCCCACATAGGCGTAGCGATTCGG
>JAJYBV010000129.1 GCA_021778805.1 Chloroflexota bacterium
TCAACCGGAGGTGTCATGACCTTCCGAACGGAACCAGGATTTCTCCTGACCGAGTCTGGTGAACGTGCCCTTGCGGGACTGGGCCTGGACTTTCGTGGCCGAAGCCACTGAGTCTTCAGCTCAGTGGCTGTTCACACAAATATAACACCGCGCCGTACCTATAATGCGATGATTCCGTAATCGATCGACGGCGGATCTTTAGCCATCAATCTGCGAATCGCGGCGTGCCCGCTGAAACACATGGATAGTTCACTGTTGTTTGTTTATTTTGAAACACAGATATTTCCCACGAATGCAATAAACGGGCCGCCGGATGTTTAAAGTTCGCCGGCATTTCGCGCACATTTGCCGCTAACTATTGAGTTACCGTGCTTCGATTGAATGCCGAGCGGATTGAGAATGGTTTAGCTATTTTAATACTTCTATTTGAATGGTCCAAGTACCTTCGCTGGTAACATCTAAATATACTTTCCCACCTTGGTATTCATTTGTCATTCCCGATGTACTGCCACTCTGGCAAATTGCATTAATTGCGCCATAATCTAATGTTGTGGTATCCGAGTAATTAACATCAGCCATCACGTTGTAACTTCCACCAAATGAGGAACTGGGATCGCACGACCAAACAATCCGCCAGGAATCTGGCGCATTAAACAAAGATGTTTTTTCATCTCCGTTTCCGGAGAATGTTTGAACCACTGTCCATACCGGTGTGTGTGTGGCTGTTGCTGTTGGCGCTGGCGGATGTGTAGCTGTTGGTGTTGTATTGACTGGGGGCTTCTGAGTTTGATTAATTGTGTTGGCGTTTGTTTGCCCAGATGAGTTTGCTGTATTAGTATTGCTTTTCACTGAGCTGACAATACCGATAAGTACAAATGCCAAAGCTGCAATCAACCATATTGGCATTGTAATTTTTTTAGCTAGAAATTTTCGCATAACGCACTCCATTGTTTATTTTTTGCGGAAATCATTTCCTACAATTATATTCTATCTGATGCCAAAAATAACGGAAGTGAATTTATTTTATTGATTAGTCAATTTGTTTGATAAGAATGACATCGCTTTGATATGGCCCACGCTTCGGCAGCGCTTGTTCAATACCAATATTCATTAAATATGCTCCGGTGCGGGTGTATTCTGCTGCGCCGCTGCATTTTATTGTGTATTTTTTATCTTCCGCTACATTGCATAGCCTTATTGGCGGAAGCGCCGCCCCGTGCGCCGTATGTTTGCGAAACACAAATAAGACGATTTCTTTTTCATATGCGCACTGAATAACTGAAATGCCGGATTTCCAAGAACGAAGCAGCGTAAAATTACCATTTTGGGTAATCTTCCGCACAGCGGTTTTATAAAACTCTATCGCAGATTGCAATTCATAATAATCGGTTTCCTGTAATCGATCGATGGCAGCGCCTATAGCCATCGATCCGAGCATCGCGGCGTGCGCGCGAAAACGCATGGGTATTTGCGACCGCGTTAAAAAATTTGGCGAATCTGTTACCCAATTTTGCATTACCCGGCCCGGTAAAAAGCGCATGTAGCCTTCAAACATGGTCAGCCTGTCATCTGCGTCAGTGTTATCACTCAGCCATACCTGATCGGCTCGCCGTAAGATTTCATAATCAATACGGCCGCCGCCGCTGGCGCATGATTCTATGCGCAGATTTGGAAACTCCGCGCGCAGGCGATCCATAAGTTCATATACCGCTAACGTATGCCGAATCCAAATCTCTTTGCCAAGCTCCGGGTGATCCGGCCATCCCGGTTCGCTGATAGGCCGGTTCATATCCCATTTGATGTAATCTATCGAGTTTTGTCTAATTAGCGTTGCCAATTGCGTGTATATGTATTCTTTCACGTCATTCCGGCACATATTTAACACGAACTGATTGCGCGATTCGCTTCTGGGCCGCCCGGCATAATGATATACCCATTCCGGATGAGCGCGGTATAGGTCACTATCCGGATTTACCATTTCCGGCTCAACCCAAATACCAAACTGCATACCAAGTTCATGCGTCCGTTTCGCTAATGGCTGCACACCGTTGGGAAATTTTACGGTATCTGCTGTCCAGTCTCCTAATCCAGCATGGTCAGAGTTACGACCGCGGAACCAGCCATCATCCATCACAAAAAGCTCGGCGCCCAATTCTGCAGCTTTTTCCGCAAGTTGCATTTGCTGTTCTTCGTTAACATGAAACGCCGCTGTTTCCCAGGAATTAAATAAAATGGGCACAGCCGTATGTTTATGCGTCGCCGGCAATATATGTTCGCGTACATGCGCCGCTAACAATTGATTTGCTGCGCTTTGATTGGCGGAATATACTCCAAAAAATTGCGGAGTTATCCACTCTTGGCCGCTCTGCAGCGTCCATTCGCTGTCAAAATCATGTACACCGCCCGTAATAGTTAGGCGCTGAAATATCGATTGGGTAATACGCATAACCCACGATCCGCTCCAACCGAGTGTAAACGCCCAAACATCGGAACCGGCTGCGTTTTCCAGCAAAACATAGGGCGCATGCGTAAATCCTGTTATTCCCGAGCGAGATTCTAACACCACAGTTTGTGGGGCCAAGGGTGTTGTATATTGCTGCACTTCCCGGCCCCATGCTCCGGCCAGCGCAGTCATTGTAACAGTTTCCATTTGCGGCAGATTCCACGACGCAGAAAACATTCTTGTAAAAGTTATTGGCGCTGTTCCGGTATTTTTTAGTATAGCGCTGCGCGCTATTACATCGTTGGCAATATCTGCTTGGTAACGTAAACTTATTTGCAATTGGGCTGTTGGGTCTTCCATACAAAGCAGCAAAACAGGCCGCTGCGAATCCGAATTATCGATGGAGTATGTTGTATAGCGGCATGCAATATGCCGAGATCCATCGGATAATAGCGCCGACAGCGCAATTTCGCCGTAGCGCATTCCGCTGTATGTTGGATATTCTTCTGGCGAATTGCTCAGCGCAGTGTCATGGGAACTTGCCGGCGCGGTTAGTTGCGCATAGGGAAGATCCTTTGCGCTGAACAGGCGTTTGCCCCAATAAACATTAAGCAATAGCCCGTCGGCTGCGCCGATTACATATGTTGTATGTTCTGTTGTAATGCTCCAAAGATTTCGCTGCTGATGAGCAATAATACCTGTATCCATAGTTTTATTCCAAATGCAGATTAAAATATCTTTGCCGCATTCAGCATCTCAACTGCTGCGGCTTCTACGGCTTCCGGGGTTATCCCTTTCATGCATATCGGGGCGCCAAACCGGCATTCCGCTGTATCAGATGGATCGTAGCATGGCGCACACCAAGTTTTATTCCAGATATAGCGTGTGTTTGGTCCTTGCGGACCATATATTTCCGGATCTGTTGGGCCGTGCAGGGCAAGGGTTAACGCGCCGGTTGCGGCGGCAATATGCGAAGGTCCGCTGTCTGCGCTGATAAGTATGGCGCAGCGCGCGCTGATCGCAATAAGATCAGTTAGGGATGTGGCTCCGGTTAATGAAAAAACACGGCGCTTGTTTTGCATTTTGGCAAGGGCGCGTTCCGCTAAGGGCGTATCGGCCTCGGCGCCAATCAGCGCGATGGCACATGCGGGATATGCCGCGCGCAGTTTATCGGCCAGCGCCGCCCAATACGGTATTGGCCAACGCTTGGCTGTTCCATTGCCGGATCCAAGATGCAAAGCAATCAGCATATCAGTTTCTGTAACGCCAAACGGAGCTAAAAGGAGCTGAATCCGATCGCGATCGGTTTGCTGCGGTGTTAATATTGCAGCGCTGGGTTGCCATTTTGGCGCATTGGGAACGGCGGCAGCGATCAGCTGCAAACCATACTGAGATTCGTGCTGCCGCACATCGTATCGGCCGCCCGGCAAGGAATTTGTTACAAAAAAAGGATACGCTTCTTTTGCGTAACCGTATCGTTTTGTTGCGCCGGAAAGCAGCGCTAATATGCTTGCCCAATCTCCGCTGACACTCAACGCAAGATCATACTGTTCTGTGCGCAGTATTTTCCGCAAACGGGCAATTTCTTGCCACACAGCGGCAGAGAACGGTTTGCCAAGCCATGCATTGGGATTGCACACGTATACGCGCGATATGTCTTTGTGCCGCTGAATAAGCTGGGCGGGAGCCGGAGTTGTAAGAAAATCTATTTGCGCATTGGGAAACACTTGGCGCAGAGTATGCACAGCCGGCAGTGTCATTACAACATCGCCGATAAAATCAACCCGTATGATAAGAATTTTTTGGGGCTGGCGGTTTTGCAAATGAGGGCGCAATAGCCTTTGCAATCTTTCCCAAATAAAAATAACGAAGCCAAAGCACGTAAAAAGAAAACGCAGCACAGTTTGCGCCGATTTTTTAATTAATTTTTGTAAGCGTAATTGCGCTGGGCTGATTTTGATATATCGATAGCCATCTTCATCAAACTGCCGGCTGAAAGAGTCAGTCATATTTCACTTGCGCGCTATTATGACTGCGGCGCCGGGCCGATTGCAAACAAAATGGTCCCTTCAGCAACTAAAGCGCCATCTACTGTTGCTTTTGCTTTTCCCTTGCCGAATGTTTCGCGCAGCTGCAAATCTGTCATTTCCATGGTCAACTTATCACCCGGAACCACCTGCCGGCGAAATCTCCAGCCATCTAGGCCGGTTAAAAACGCAATTCTTCCTTGGTATTCAGGTTTGCCAAGTAAAAATACCGCGCCAAGCTGTGCACAGGCTTCCACAATCAATACTCCCGGCATAACCGGATATTCCGGAAAATGACCTTGAAAAAATGGCTCGTTGCCACTTACTTGTTTATATCCATATATTCCGGTTTCGTTGATCTCGGTAACACGATCGACCAATAAAAATGGGTAGCGATGCGGCAATATTTTTTGTATTTCGGAAAATGAAAGCATGAAATGTACCTTTCTGATCTAATAGCCTTATTTGCGTTATATCATGATTTATAAGGCTGTGTCTACCACCAAGCAATAACAAATATCGTAACTATTCAGGCGTATTGCCGCATATGTATCGCACAGTCATTTATTTGTATAGAAAAATTATATATGGGGACACCCCAAACCCCGCGCAAGGGGCATCCGCCCCTTACGAATCCCTGCTTTGCTTTGCCCGCTGAGTAGTTACCAAATATCTTGCAATAGCCGGCAGTATTATGGTACATTTCATGTATGCTTTTATTATTTGTGCGATTGCTGGAATTGGCTGTCAGGATGGACGGTGATGTTATCCACCTTAATAAATAATGAATAGTATAGCAAAAAAAGGTGGAAACGCCATCATATGCGGGCGTGGCGGAATTGGCAGACGCGCAAGACTTAGGATCTTGTGCCGAAAGGCGTGCAGGTTCAAGTCCTGTCGCCCGCACCAGTAGTTCTCAGAAGGGCTTGAATTCATGCGATTCAGGTCCTTTTGTGTATGTATCCACCTTTTATTGTTTTTTTACCTTTTCGCTAAAAAATAACTATTGGCAATCATGCAATAATGGCTTGGAGCAAAATTATTAAGCTCACAAATAGGAATCTATTGAGCAGATGGATATAATAAAAAAATGCCTAAAATTGACCTTAGGAAAATTTATCGGAAGGTTTAAATAAAGAAGATGATTAAGATTAGGAATGAGGAAGAAACGGATTATAAGAGAGTAGAAGAAATCACAAGAAAAGCTTTTTGGAATTTATATGTTCCGGGGTGTTTTGAACACTATTTAGTCCATGTGATGCGATCTCACAAAGATTTTCTGTCAGAGTTGGATCTGGTGATTGAAGTTGATAATCAGATTATTGGGAATATCATGTATACGAAATCCAAACTTATTGATGAGTTTGGGGAAGAAAAAATCATACTTACCTTCGGCCCAATTTGCATTTTGCCGGAATATCAGAGAAAAGGATATGGAAAAAAACTATTGGAGTATTCCTTTGAACAGGCGGCAGCGCTTAATTATGATGTGATTGTAATATTTGGACATCCGGGTAATTATGTAAGCAGTGGTTTTAAAAGCTGCAAAAAATATAACATCTGTCTTGAAAATGGGACATATCCGGCGGCAATGTTGGTAAAAGAACTCAAACCAGATGTTTTGGATAAAAGAAAATGGGTTTACTATCAAAGCCCTGTTTTTGAAATAAATGAACAAGAAGCTATGCGTTTTGACAGTGGCTTTGATAGCATTGAGAAAAAATACCAGACAAGTCAGGAAGAATTTTATATTTACAGCCATTCTATTATGCGGTAAATTTTTATTTGCATGTAACTGCGTGCAATATCTAATTTATCATTCAGCTCAGCAATAATTGCCCACAGGATCTCTACTAGTGGGTCAGTTGGCAAATAACTTGCCATAAATGCTGGAAGGAGATAAGCTGAAGAAGAGGAGGGAATGAGCATGAGAGCAGTGCATCTGTTGCGGACGATCACGCAGGAAGAAGAGCAATCC
>JAJYBV010000038.1 GCA_021778805.1 Chloroflexota bacterium
AACAATATTGGTAGCCGAGTAGCAAGGGCGACCGCAAGGGTCGCCCCTACCGGATTGCATGGCCTCAATGTGTACCGTGCAGTGTATGGTTTCAAACAAACGATATGGGGTGACGCTTGGGTTTCGGTGCGGTGTAGGTGGCCGCGCGGCTTTGGTGACCGGGCAGTGCTTGTGTACCGCGGTGTAGTTTGCCGTGTGGCCATTATTATAGAATTAATATTATTTTGCATAATAAGTATATTTTTCGATAAAATTGGCATAGAAACATTCACAATCCACTATGTTATAATAGCCATGATAATATCCATCTTTTTGCTCATAAGATATCTCATATACATTTCCTACTCCCTCATATTTCCATGGGACCATTTTTTGGGTCTCGGGATTTATTGCGTTTTTTTGCAAACTAAACAATTGCTCTTGAACATATCTTTCCGGATACTGAGTTGGATATACTGCTGTAGCTAATGAAATGTATCCCTGTAGCATTTTTGCCAACCTCCAGACCACATAATTTAATACATAATATGCCTCTTCTATCGGCGCATCACATATTATATCGTGTACTGGATAATATCCTATGGTTGCAAGTAATTGTTCTTGATGTTCATTTATATCGTACTCACTCATATTTCCTATAGATATTGTCAATATATACATATTTAGATCTTCTGAACTCACATTTGGGATTGGGCCAATAAACTCTGAGATATCCCATGATCCAAGCTGTGTAAAGCCATACCCTTCATTATGATACTGAACAATATGTGCTATTGAATGCAATAATTGTGTTATTTTTTCTTTTTTCTGTATCGTTATTGGTTCAGAAACTAAAACAATAATAGTTGGTCCCATGTTTAAGTCCTCTCAAATTTATTCATTTTTGGACTGTATAGCCTATAATTCCGAATATTTTTCGCCGTATTTTTCTCCATTATAAACCTGCTAAAATTGTATCTAATTCATCAAAATTTCTTGCGACAGGTATGTTTAACGCCGCTACATCTTGAGCAGCACTTCCCAAATAATTAGGAGCATACAATATAACTGCTTTCCCATCTGGATTCATCAATGTATTTGTTAGATATTTTGTTAATTGGCCAATTTTTCCTGCTCTTTTTCCTGTTACCTCTATGATTGCTTTCTCGGTTTCTACGTCAATATCTCCCGCTGCCGCTCCAGATGGATAACGAATAACTTCCTGAAATTTTGTAACCTGATCTCCCAAATGCTCTGCTACCTGCCCTTCTAATTTGGTTCCTGGATTGGTAGATGAAAGTGCAGCATTTACTTTATCAGCAATATTTCCACAACCATCATTATTATGCACGACCACCGCAGCAGCGCCCACCGCATACGTGTGGTCATCGGCCACCGTCAGGTTGTACCGCACGGCCACCCCAAAGATATGCCGCAGCGCTACTACCACCCCGTAGCTGCCGTCCAGCCGCTGGACCTGCTCCCCAATGCGCAGATCCTCCGCATTCACAAATCCCCTGTCGGTAGTGAGGAATGGATAGTTACATATATCGTATCATAGTTGCGGCATAGATGGCGGACGACTCTCGTGCTCCAGAGCGGTCACAAAACGAACACCACCTGATACTCTCTTTTTATAAATAAACCCTGCGCGGTACACATGAGGCAATGCAATCCGGTAGGGGCGACCCTTGCGGTCGCCCTTGCGGTCCAGCTACCAATACTGCTTTGGAAGATATTGTATAAAATAAAAGAGATTTGGGGGACACCACAAACCCAGGGATACGCTTCTTTATCGCAAGCCTTAACCTAGACTTAGGCAGTATAATATCAAAAGACACGCATGTTTCAATTGCAAATTGTATTGCAGCTTGCAGAAGTTACCAGTGTTGAACGATACCTTGGTTCATACTGAATGAACTTATTTTCACTGTTTGAGACCTAAACCTAAAAAAGGAAATAAGAGGAATCAGAGAGAGACACTCCCGAACACGTCAGGAGGCATGCTGTCTCCGGCGCCTCCTGCTGTATGCTTTACATATGTTCGGGTCAATAGAATGTCACTTCAAACAATAAGGAGCAACAGGGATTACATGGCGGACATTATTGTATATGGAACTACTTGGTGCCCGGATTGCCGGCGCGCCAAACAGTTTTTACGCGACACCAATACAGCTTTTTCTTGGGTGAATATCGAAGAAGATGCGCAAGGACTTGCCATCGTGGAACAAAATAACGACGGCAAACATATTATTCCTACAATCATCTTTCCCGATGGTTCCATTTTAGTTGAACCAACAAACGCCGAACTCGCGCAAAAACTCGGCATTCAGCAAATGGCAAAACACACGTCTTACGACGTTATTATTATTGGCGGCGGCCCATGCGGGCTAACCGCCGCATTATATGCCGCACGCGAAGGCGCATCAACTTTGGTAATTGAACGCAGCCAATTTGGTGGACAGGCATCAATTACCGAACGGCTAGATAACTTTCCCGGATTTCCCGAAGGAATTACCGGCGCAGAGTTTGGCGCAAGGCTGGTTAAACAATGCGAGCGCTTTGGCGTTGAACTGCTGAAAGCAACAAACGTAACCAGAGTGCGCAGTTCTATGAATAGCCGCGAAGTGGTTACCGAAGCAGGAGACGTATACCGCGCCGGCGCAATTGTTCTTGCTGTGGGGTCCACCTACCGCAGGCTGAGCGTTCCGGGTGAAGAAGATTTTATCGGCGCAGGTGTGCATTTCTGCGCCACTTGTGACGGCCCGCTGTATCGCGGAAAAGAGCTTGTGGTAGTTGGCGGCGGCAATAGCGCGGTTGAAGAAGGTGTATTTTTAACCGAGTTCGCCTCCAAAGTGACCTTGCTGGTGCGCGGAAATGCTCTTACTGCCAGCAAAATTGCAGCAGATCGCGCATTAAATGATCCCAAAATTACAGTACGATACTCTGTAGAAGTAAAAGAGTTTCGAGGAGAAAATCGGCTGCAAACCGTCGTTTTAAGGGACACCATTACCGGCCAAGAAGATTTAATGCACCCCGATGGTGTATTTTTATTTATCGGTTTAACACCAAACACAGAACCGTTTAAGAACGACATTACCCTTGATAAACAAGGCTTTATCATTACGTCGTCAACAATGGAAACAAATCTTGAAGGTGTTTTTGCCGCCGGAGATACCCGAAAAGGCGCTACCGCCCAAGTTGCCAGCGCAGCCGGTGAAGGCGCTGCAGTTGCGCTGATGACCCGCAATTACCTGCGAAACAAAAATTTCGCTTAAACATCGCCGTTCAATACAACAAAACTTGCCGGATAGAGAAAACTGTATCCGGCAATATTTTCGCGTAGATTGTAGAACGCTGTGAATATTCGCAGTTAACAAACCATATAATAGCTCATCGCCATTTTATGGCATTCCCCGGCGCCCCATAGCATGGCTATGGTTATTCATATGCGAGGCGTCGGTGACATTTTCGTTGATGATAATATCACCGTTGCGGATCTTAATATTGTATAAACATTCCGGATTCGTGCAAATCCACGCTTTGTATTCAATTGAAGCTCCTTGGCTGCCAAAATCGGATAACGGCACCAATTCGCCTTCATGACATCTTCTGCACAACGGAAACGACATTTCCATAAAAATAGCTCCTCTGCTTTTCAGCAATTTTCCACAAAATATCCCCAAATTTGAGTACGCTTTCTCCCATTAAAAATGCTGTCAGGCATACCCCTAATTTTCGAGTAAAAAAGTATCAGTAGCAAAATATTCAAGCTACTCTTCACAAAGTATCTATCATAATCTTTGCCAATTTGTGGGTGTTTCTTTTCCCCATCCTCCACGTTCTGCCCGCACTCGTATATGGCCGCCGTTCAGGCGAAAGCAAATACAGAATCCCCCTGATTTCTTGCGCTCTGTTTCTGTAGCTGCGCCCAAACATATCTTTGGAGTTATTTATACTGTATCACACCACCTTATATTTTCTATGGTCTTTTAAGGGCTGTGATTATATTGTTACATTCTCGTCCTGAATTGTGATTTATTTGTGTTATTTTTCAGTTTTCCAACAATCAATTTGCCGCACGCCAAAGGTGTTCTTAAAAAATGCTGTGAGCAAATGCAATTGACAGCATTCCTGCAAAAGTAATATGATCTTTTTTATATGATAAGCGATTCTAAAACCCATAACACTCATCAAACATTCTCGGTTGCGACACTCGGCTGTAAAGTTAATTCCGCCGACAGTGAAGCTATTGCCGCAGACTTTATTGCAAAGGGTTATGTTCCCGCCGCACAAAATGAAACACCGGATATTATTGTAGTAAATACCTGCACGGTTACTCATTGGGGCGACCGATCTTCGCGGCAAACAATCAGCCGCAGCAGAAAAACTGCGCCAAATGCGGTTATTGTCGCCACCGGCTGCTATGCTTCGATAGATCCGGCTGGTTTAGCTGCCGCAACTTCGGCAGATTTCATTGTGCCTAACACCGAAAAAGAAACCATTGCTGAAAAAATAGCAGTATACCAGCAGAATGATGCTTTACCCGCAGCAGATTCACCTCACAGTGTTCCTATAGCATTTCTGCCAAATACTCCGTTTCCACCTGCGGAAAATCCCGATATGTTGCTGGCTCAGCTTATCGGCAAAACGCGGGCGCAAATAAAAGTGCAAGATGGCTGCGATAACCGCTGCACTTATTGCATTGTGCCATCGGCGCGTGGCAATTCACGCAGCCGCGCTATTGAAGATATTACCGCTTTCGTGCGCCGCAAGCAAGAAGCCGGCATACAAGAAATTGTGCTGACCGGTGTTCACTTGGGAGATTACCATACCGAAGATGGCGCCGATTTAGGCGATTTATTGCAGGCGCTGCTGCGAGATACGGCTATTCCGCGCATTCGTGTTTCCTCGCTGGAGCCAGAGGATTTTCAAATTTCCTGGCTTAAAATCTGGGAAAATCCCCGCATGTGCCGGCACCTGCATTTGCCTATGCAAAGCGGCAGCAATACCATCTTGCGCAAAATGGCCCGCAAATATCTGCGCGAACGCTACCGTGACATTATCCAAGCCGCATATAGCGCTATACCCGGTTTGGCTGTTACAACCGATGTTATCGTCGGCTTCCCCGCGGAATCCGCAGATGATTTTGCGCAAACCTATGCGCTTTGCCAGGAACTTGAATTTGCTAAAATCCATGTATTTCGCTTCTCTCCACGAAACGGCACTGCCGCAGCGCGAATGCACAGTAAAATCAGCAGCGAAACAATGCGCGAACGATCGGATACACTGCTGGCGCTGAATGACACGCTTTCTGCAAAATTTCGCAGCCGCTTTTTAGGATCTGTTGCCGAGGTTTTATGGGAGGCGCGCCGCCCTAACGGATGGGAAGGATTAACCGATAACTACATTCGGGTATTTTGGGATGAAACAAAATCTGCCGTTCAAGGCGATTTACACCACAAAATCACAAAAATGAGACTGGAATTGCTCTATGAAGATGGGATAATTGGGGCATTTTTTGATCCAAATATGCTACAATATTGACATTAAGAGGTTCTTGAATAACAATTACTGGGGCATCTAATTATATGGGTATCATCATTTCCATTGTGGAATATAAAAAACAACGCTGTATCGAAGCATTAATGCAACAAATCGGTCTTCCCCAGTATTGTGATGAATGTGGCGGCGGTGACGAGTTTGACGATTTTGTGGAATATACAGATTTTGATGAAAATGAATTATACCCATTAAGCGCAGAAGTTTCAGGGCCGGCAGTCTCCGCAGCATATACTCAATCGCAACCAGCGCAGATTCTGCCGTTTCCCGCCAAACCTAAAAAACGCGCGCGCAAGTAACTGGTTGGCTTTGTATACTTGAATCCGGTTTCAGTAAAGCGCGCAGAAATATTCCGCCTCTGTTCGCTTAACCTCCCCACTTGACTATTTTGCCATTTTGATCCACTATGTGAAAGAGATATTTTCTCTTCAGCAAGAGCATTTCAAACACCAGGAGTGTCATCGTGCGAGATATTAACCAATCAGACTCTAAGTTTGCCGCAAACGGAGCGTCTTTGAACGGCGGTTCACCCGAAAAACGCCGCGAAGTGCCGCCAGATTTATTTATTAAATGTCCGAAATGCCGTGAAATGCTGCTTTCACGCGATCTTACCCTAAAAGTCTGCCCACGATGCGGCCACCACTTTAGATTAACTGCAAAAGAGCGCATCTCTTCCGTTTTAGATGACCCGGATCGTTTTATAGAATTGGATACCGATATTAAATCATCTGATCCGCTGCAATTTGTCAGTAAATCTCAGGCGTATAGCGCTAAACTTACCGATACAGAAAAAAATACCGACCTCACCGATACTATTGTTACCGGCATGGGGCATATTGAAGGCATACCGGTTTCCTTAGCGGTTATGGATTTCCGCTTTATCGGCGGCTCTATGGGGGCTGCAACCGGCGAACGCATTACCAGAACCTTTGAACGCGGCATTCAGCACAAATGCGCCGCGGTCATTTTCACGGCTTCTGGCGGCGCCCGAATGCAGGAAAACTTATTTTCTTTGTTTCAAATGGCAAAAACTACCGCAGCGCTAACTAAACTTTCTGCCGCTAAACAACCGTTTATTTGTGTGCTGACAGACCCCACAACCGGCGGCGTTACCGCCAGCTTTGCCGCGCTGGGTGATATTATACTGGCGGAACCCGGCGCATTGGTTGGCTTTGCCGGGCCTTTGGTTATTGAACAAGCGCTGCACCAAAAATTGCCGCCCGACACCGATACATCAGAATTTGCGCTGGCGCATGGCATGATCGACGCTGTGGTAGATCGGCGCAGTTTACGGCCAACTTTAGGGCGCGTATTACGGTTATACGGCGGATAATCTTTTGCGATTATTGCCGCATTGATGAGTAAAGGGTATAGTATACTATGACATATGATTTAGATTTTGAAAGGCCGCTCGCCGAACTGGATAAACGCATTCAGTCGCTGCGCAGCAAACGGCCAGAAAAAATAAACGCCGGTGAAATTGCGGCATTGGAACAAGAATTAAGCGAACGCACCGCCGAGATATACGCTGGTTTAACACCGTGGCAGCGTGTGTTAGTTGCGCGCCATAAAAATCGCCCTTACACTGCAGATTATATCCGGTTTCTCTTTAATGATTTTTTTGAAATGCGCGGTGACCGGGCTTACGGCGATGACCACGCTATTCTTACCGGTGTTGCCTCGTTTAATGGGCAAACTGTGGTTATTATTGGCAACCAAAAAGGCAGAGACATCAAGGAAAAACAAGAATGCAATTTTGGACTGGCGCACCCCGAAGGTTATCGCAAAGCGCAAAGGGTGATGCAGCACGCTGAGAAATTTGGCTTCCCCGTTATCACCTTTATAGATACCGCCGGCGCTTTTCCCGGCCTTGAATCAGAGGAACGCGGCATTTCCGAAGCCATTGCCGATAATTTACTGCTGATGGCTGTTCTGCGTACACCTATTGTTTCTATCGTTATCGGTGAAGGCGGCAGCGGCGGCGCATTAGGCATTGGCGTTGCAGACCGCATTCTTATGATGGAAAATAGTGTCTATACGGTGGCCGCACCGGAAGCCGCCGCATCCATTTTATGGAAAGACAGTTCATTCGCAAATCAGGCTGCCGAAGCTATGAAAATTACCGCCGATGATTTGTATCATCTGAAACTTATCGATGGCATTGTGCCTGAACCGGTCGGCGGCGCCCACAAAGATCCACGCGGCGCATCTAACTATGTCGGTGAAGCTTTAAAAGAAGAATTGCGCAGCGTCCAAGCTATTTCACTGGATATGCTGCTGGAACAGCGCTACCAAAAATTGCGCAGTATCGGCGCTCCGGATTCATTATCAGCGCTGAAGCGCTAAATCGTGCATGCGCTATTTATATAACGCATACATCAGGTCCGTTTTGCTGCACATGTACAAAAGCACAAAACAATACGGCGCCGCTCTATATAGGGCACGCGCCGTTTTTTATTACCTTGAGGCTTGAAAAAGTACTACGGCGTTGCTGTCGCTGTTGGCGAAGCAGATGCAGTTGGTGTAGCCACCGGCTGAGACGCGGTAATAAATTGCTGACGCAAATTTAAAACATTGTTCACATATTGCCAATTGAGAATGCCGTATTGCGCCATTGTCCCTACACCCTCGTTATATGCGCTGACTAAAATATCACGCAGCGTTGCTCCATCCGTTGCGCCGGGCCATACTGTATCTCCGGTGCATGTTTGCCCCGCGGGCATACCCGCATTGCAAAAAGGAAGATAATAGTTATACAGCCAGCTTACCATCGCAACGCCTAATTGAATATTGCCGCTTAATGTATATGGTGAATAATTAGTTCCGTTTTGCTGATTCAGCCATTGTGTTGTTTGCGGCTGCAATTGCATAACCCCAACACCGCCATCACACGCTTGCACATTCTCTTGCCAGCCGCTTTCCTGCCACGCTATCGCTTCTACCAATACATATTGAATATTGTATTGATTTGCCGTAGAGATCAGCGACTGCTGTACTTGATCAAATGTTGGATTCTGACCCGGCAGCACCGTATAACATTTTGATTGAAATGGCTGCCCGTTATTACACACCGGTATAGTTGCCTGCGCCGGAACTCGCTGCGCAGAAGGCGTTGGATTCAGTGCGCTGGATGGCACCGTAGAAGTTGGGCAAGGTGTTACCGTTTGCGCGGCAAGCGCATCAGCAACATTAAAACGCAGGCCAACTGGCGGCATAAGCGTTAAATTTGGTTTTGGTATACCCGGAACCGGATGCCCTTTTATGGATGTTTGGCTTGATGACCCTGAACCCGCCGAACCCCAATTAATTCTGCCGCTAAAAAACAGCGTCAGCAAAATGGCAAGCAATAGCAGCGCACTAATTGATGTAACGATAATTGCGGCAATTAAACCGCGATTTTGTGCTCTTGGTTGCTTCGACACATACATATTACAACCTGCCTCCATGTATCAAGTACTCATTAGGTAGTTGCCAGATCAAATTTGCCAGCTTGTTTGCTGAAATTAATCACTTCTAAGAGTATACCATATTTTATCTTAGTTCTTTTGCTTCTACTTTATAGCGCATACAAATATGCATGGAAATAAATAATTTTATTCAGGGATTGCAAAGCCACAAAACCAGGGATTTATAAGGGGCGGTAGCTACTTATGCGGGGTTTGGGGCGCCCCCAAAAATATTTTTTAATCATGTAAGCAAGATAACTAACCAAATGTGAAATAATTTCAGCTCTTGACTTTTACCCGATAATATCGGTATGACTATTTTGATGAAATCAGTCAATTAGTCATATCTTTTATTTTAAATATGCAGGAACATGATGACAGAACAACAAAATGCAACTCAAACGCCGCTGCAGGTTTCGGATGAGCGAACTTTGCGCGAAGAAAAAATCTTAGACGCCGCCGCGGCTCTGCTTATCCGCTTCGGATATCGCAAAACTACCATCGACGATGTAGCGCGAGAAGCCGGCGTTGGCAAAGGCACCATCTATTTGCACTGGAAAGATAAAATTAGTTTGTTCCGCGCCGTTATGCTGCGCAACAATGCTCTGGTGTTTGACGACATGCGCCAGCGTATTCAAGCAGATCCCAATGGAGGGCTATTTCATCGGGCGATCATTCACGGAATGGCTGCAGCGCTGGAAAATCCGCTGATGACAATTCTGCTGAAAGGTAATTCGGATCTTTACGCAAGTTTAAAAGATGTGTACGATCCACAAACAATGGGTGGCATGATAGCCGCTTCAGATACATATTTTGCACAATTGCAGAAAGAAGGACTCATACGTTCCGATATTCCGCCCTCGATAATCAGCTATATGATTGCGGTAATGAAAGTCGGCATATTTAATACCCCCGATGTCTATGGGCTAAACAATGTTCCGACCATTCATCAAATTACCGAATCTCTGAGTGAAATTGTACAAAAATGGCTGGAACCCGGGCAGATTCCGCAAACTACATCACAAGGAAAAGCTATCCTTGGAGATTTTGTCAATAACATAATTGAATACGGTAAACAGGAGTCATAATTTTAATGAACGCTATCATTGATGTGGCAAATATTACAAAAAATTACGGTAGCAGCCGCGGCATTACTAATGTATCTTTCCAAGTGAATGAAGGAGAAGTTTTCGGGTTCTTAGGGCCAAATGGCGCCGGAAAAACAACTACCATTCGGGTGCTTATGGCGCTGCTGCGCGCAAATTCAGGTACCGCTGCTATAGCGGGTATGGATTACTGGCAGCAGTCTGTTGAAATCAAAAAAATTACCGGCTACCTTCCCGGTGAACTTTCCCTGGACCCCGATCTCACCGGTGGCCAAATATTAGAATATTTTGGCCATCTGCGCGGCGGCATAGATCAAACATATTTAAAACAATTAATCTCCCGGATGGAGTTAGATCCATCGAAAAAATTCCGGCAATATTCCAGCGGCAATAAGCGCAAAGTGGGATTAATTCAAGCCTTTATGCACCGGCCCAAATTGCTGATTCTCGATGAACCTACAAACGGTCTGGATCCGCTGAACCAACAAGAATTTGTACGCATGGTACAAGAAGTTCGCGATGACGGCCGAACCGTATTTCTTTCCTCGCATATCCTCTCGGAAATTGAGCAGACATGCGGCAGAGCCGGCATCATCCGGGAAGGTAAATTGATTAAAGTTGGGGGCATCAACGAGCTGAAAGATATTAAACAGCATGAGGTTATTATAACTTTTACTGGGCCGGCCCCTATTGCCGCCTTTCAAAATTTACCGGATGTTTCGCACGCCGAGGCGCTGCAAAATGGGGATGCCGTGCGACTCACCGTAACCGGATCTATCGATCAGGTCATTAAAATCGCGGCGCAATATTCAATCGTTTCACTAAAAAGCTCTGAACCCAGCCTTGAAGATGTGTTTCTGCGATATTACGAAGGTGATGGGACAGTTTTACAGGAGGCGAGCAATGTTTCTCAATAATATTTATTTAAAAACGCTGCGCAGTTTTCGTATTGCAATATTTGGCTGGGGTATAGGCACAGGCCTTATGTTGTATGTAGTACTGCTGGCAGTGCCAACCGTTATTGCAACACCTGCCGCTAAAGCCGATTTAATTACACTGGCAAAATCGTTTGCTTGGCTAGCCGAACCGGTAGATGTTGCAACACCCGGCGGCTACACCACCTTTAAGTATGGCTTTTTAATTTTAGTTATGGCGCTATGGCCGCTGCTTACCGGCAGCAGAATACTGCGCGGTGAAGAAGAACGCGGATTAATGGACGCCCTGCTTTCCACGCCACATTCCCGAACAAGCGCCGCGCTGCAAAAAATTGCCGCAATGTGGACGGCGCTGCTGAGCATGGCTGTTCTTATTGGGCTGATAGCTTTTGCCGGCGGTATAAACGCTAACGCAGGCATCAGCCTTGGCAATGCGCTGATGTTTGGCGTTAATCTAGCTATTATTTGCGGAGTATTTGGTGGCATATCATTACTTGTATCGCAATTTACCCTCGACCAACGATCGGCTTCGGGCATAACCGGCGGTTTCCTGCTTGTATTTATTGTGCTGGATATGGCGCACCGCATCAATCCCAGCTGGGAATGGGTCAGCCGCTTTTCGCCAATATATTATTATAACCTTAGCAAACCGCTCATACCATCATACGGCATAAATTTTGGAGCCATAGCTGTTCAAATAGTTTTGTGCGCGGTGTTATACACTGCCGCAGTTGCGCTTTTTATGCAGCGTGATATCGGGCAGACAATTCCACTGCCCAAGTGGCTGCGCAGATCACAAAAACAACAGACCATAGCGCAGGCGCTTCCGGAACGCAATTGGTCTTTGCAATCAGTCTTTGCCCGCAGCATTGCCGATACCATCAAGCCGGGGCTGTGGTGGACCTTAGGCATTGCCGGATTTTTTTCGTGGATGGTTGTGGTTGTAAAGCAAACGGAAAACAGTCTTAACGCTTTATACGCCGGTTCACCAACGCTTGTTACATTATTGCAGAAAGTTGGCGGAACAAACCCAACAGTAAACACAGCTCTGCTCAGCACGTTTTTTGTCTTTCTGCCAATTTTGCTTATGGTATTTACTGTAACGCAGGCTTCTGCTTGGGCAGCAGATGAAGAAAACGGCAGGCAAGAATTATTGCTGGCAACACCTAAAACGCGGCTAACGGTCTTTTTTGCCAGATTTGGCGCCTTAACAACCGCGCTGATATTTATAAGTTTAGTAACCTTAGGGGGAATAGCAGTAACAGCTCAAATCACCGGTTTAGGGTTAAATTCGGGGAACCTTATAGCGGCCACACTCAGTGTTATACCACAAGGATTGTTCATCGGCGCACTGGGATATTTGCTTTCCGGCTGGCTGAAAACATCCATTGATACGGGTTTGCTCAGTTTTCTGCTGCTGCTTTGGTTTGTCATCACCTTTGTTGGCCCGGAACTGAATTGGCCAGACGCAACACTGCATTTTTCATCGCTGTATTATTATGGAACTCCGCTAGCCAATGGACTGCCGATTGGCAATTTACTGGAAATTCTGGCGGCGGCGCTGCTTTGCTTTGGGTTAGCGGCATATCGCTTTACCCAAAAAGATATTGCGCGCTGAGAATATACCATAACAACGCATCAACATACGGCACAAGGAGCGAAAATCGCTCCTTGTGCTTTTCTGCTTCAAGCAAGATGAAACTGCCTTTGGTAAATTTTTTTTGCTTCAGCTATTAGGCAAATATAAAATACTTTCAATCAAAGGTAAATTAAGTTGCTTTACTCCAGCAGATGCTTCTTGCTGCGCGCTATTTGGATCTTCATTCCATAGTATTAAATTGTTAGCAACAATTGAAAATTCTGATGGAACAGCATTATATTTTAGTGGCAACATAATTAGTAAGCGTTGCTGTATATCATAAACCTTCGGTAAATCATTTCCGCTCCAACCAATGTAGCGGCCATTAAAACTAAAAGTATTTTGATTCATTTCCGAAGGAATGACCTGAACAGCAGTAGTAGGATTACGAATATCAGGTATATAGAATGCCGGAGGGCCACTAATAGGTACATAAACTAAACTTGTTCCTGAAAGAATCATCTCACTTGCCTGAAAAGGCAAAGAAAGTTTCTCATTTGTTAAAAGATTTTCAAATGATTCATTACCGGTTGGATTACCGTTATTATCAACACCTGTTACTTGCCCCCACCCAATCCATGGCCAACTGAATGTAACATCACCTGCATGAGTTGCTATTATTTGCCTGCGTTGAGTTGCTAGATCCATTACTTGTACTGATGCTTCGGACTGATCAAGTGTAGCAGGTCCATTATAAGTGGTCCAAGCAATTTTACCATTGCTAATTTGTGCGTTTGGATACATACCCGATCCCGCAGTGTTGTGTTCCACAATGATTGTTAAACCCGATGTAATATTATAAGCGTACAGTGTCCAATTTAAGCTATTGCTTAGCCCCGGTAAGTTTCTTAAATAAAATGTCAGCCATTGATTATCTGCAGAAAGTCCGCCATATGAATGATTCAAATCTGGTGAAACTGCAATAATCCGTTCCGATCCTATTCCAACAGAATATAATACAATTTCTTCAGGAAGATCACGTCCAGAAGTTGGTTGATAATAAATTGGAAGCAATTTACCGAATAAATAGCGGCCATCTGGTGTTGCGCCATAGTAAACAGCCGAATAATTATTATATAAAGTGCTAAATCGCTGAATAACCGCATTTTCCCACACGGTTTTTGCGTCTGTAGTGCCTTGCTCCGCCAAAATTACCGGGGTAGATGTTGCTGATGTTTTAGTTACCTGCTGTTTAGTTGATGTTGAAGCAGAAGTTAGGGTTTGTGAACTACAGCCTATGGATATCAAAACAATAATCGCCAAAATTATAAGATGTATTTTTTTTACCATACGTACCCGAATCCTTGCATAGTTCCTACAATGGTAGATGATGTTACTGTTCCATATGCCGGAACATTCCAAATACCAGAAGCGGGATCCACATAACTTGAATTTGCGCCATAATTTGTATAACCACGAACAACAAACCAATGGTACCAGCCAATTTCCGATATATTAAGGTTATAAGCTGCTGATTCATGTGCTGCAATAACTATTGGCCAAGATGTTAGTATATCTGTTGTCATATCAGTTTCATATGTCGCAATATTAGAGTCATTTTTCTGAGCATAAAAATTACCTGTTTGCCCCAAAATATTGATAGTTGTGGCCATAAGATTGCTGCCATAATTTGTTCCGCCATTTTGATCCGTTTGCAAATATTGGGAACTAGCTAATACTGATTGAGGAGTATCTTTTCCCAAATATTTTAAAACAGTTTCTGCAGATGCTGGCCCACAGTAATATGTTTTTTGTTGAGGTATTTGATACACAGCGCCAAGAATGCTATTTATGCCAATTGCTGAGGAAACATTTTGAGCAAAATTGGTGTTTTGTAAATAGCTTGGATTGACTCCATGTTGCTGATAAAATTGATGCAATAACGTTATAAATTTTGCCATTGATATTTTACCTTGACGAACTAAAAGCAGTAATTGCGCCAATTTTTCTTTTTGCTGTAAATATAACTTGGATTGCGCATTTGGTGTATAAATTTGATTTCCTGAACCCATTCCATTTACAACCTTTGTATAATGGTATGTTGTTGTAGAACCATTCATTAACGCAAATGCAAAATTAGGTTTAAATAACACACTTATTGTTATTAATATGAGTATAAAATAAAATTGTTTTTGAATTCGCCTCCTTAAATGTATAACGTTGTGCGTTGTGCGTTGTGCGTTGTGCGTTGTGCTGAAAAACAGTGTCAATAACTTGCATACATTTTTCTCCTGAAATTTAAAATGATCAGATCTCTTTGATCTATTTTGATGATATCTGAATACAAGATTAATGTCAACAAACATATACATATTCAAATTATGTACCTACTGCCAAAACAATAGGACAAAACCAAAAATATATACCGAATATGCTACACTGAAATATATCGAATGTTCCAAAAGAAACGAGACCGATTGTGACAGCAGAAAACGCCAAAAAAACACCCGTCTTTGCCATCATCGATGGGCACGCCATGGCGCATCGCGCCTACCACGCTATCCCAGAAAACATGATTACATCTTCCGGCGAGCAAACCAACGCGGTATATGGCTTTGCCACCATGCTGCTGCGGATTTTGCGTGACCAAAAACCAGACTACATAGCCGTTGCCTTTGATTTGCCAACACCGACATTCCGCCATATCGCGTTCGATCAATATAAAGCGCAGCGGCCGGCAATGCCCGAGCAAATGAGAGTGCAATTCCGGCGAATCCGCCAGCTGGTAGCCGCATTAAACATTCCGGTGTTTGAATTAGATGGTTTTGAAGCTGATGATATTATCGGCGCCCTCACCGTTCAAGCAACTGAACAGCATGTCGATTCTTTGATCATCACCGGCGATATGGATACCCTGCAATTGGTAAATGAACATGTGCGCGTGCAGGCAGCAAAAAAAAGCGTCACTGAAACAATGATCTACGACATTCACAACGCGGAAGAACGCTTTGGGGTTCATCCGGCCCAAATTCCCGATTGGAAAGGGCTGGCTGGTGATTCTTCCGATAATATACCCGGTGTGCCCGGCATTGGCCCCAAAACTGCAACACAATTGCTGCAAACATACGGAACATTAGAAAATACCTTAGAACATACACAAAACCTACCGGCCCGCCAAAAAGATCTGTTAACGCAATATGGGGAACAGGCGCGACGCTGTAAATGGCTGGCTACCATCAAAACTGATATTCCCCTGCAACTCAACCTTCCTGAATGTGTTACCCACGATTTTCAGCCGGCAAATATCATTTCGTTGTTTAAAGAGCTGGAATTTCAGTCATTGCTGAACCGCTATTCCTCGGTTGTTCATGAGGCGTTCAGGCATACTGAACGTGAAGAAACCATTAAATATCAAAAAGCGTTCCCCGTTCAGGGAGATTTATTTGCAGCCCCTGAACCCGCCACTAAACCGGAAACACCACCGAGCACCGAGGTTCTCGCCGAAACCGATACAAGCATTGTTACCACTTTAGAACAATTGCAAGCATGCGCAGAAGCGCTGCGGAGCGCCGGCCGCTTTGCGCTGGACACTGAAACTACCGGAGCAGATCCCCTAAACGCAGATTTAGTAGGCATTTCTTTGGCAACGGTTTATGGCAAGGCGTGGTATATTCCTGTCGGGCACATCAACCCGCTTAGCGGCGAACGCATTGCAGAACAATGTTCCCTGCAAGACGCTCAAACCTATTTAGGGCCGATTTTTCGCGACACCACAATTAAAAAACTCTGCCATAACGCCAAATTCGATATGATGGTTCTGCGTCACAACAATCTGCCCGTAGAGGGTTTGCACATGGATACCATGGTGGCGGCATATCTGTGCGACCCGGGCAGCAGAGAATTAGGTTTAAAAAAACTGACGCCACAGTTGCTGCACACGCAGATGACGCCAATTCAAGAATTAATCGGCAGCGGCGCAAAACAAATAACGATGGATCGCGTTCCTATTGAACAAGCAGCCCCCTATGCCGGCCGCGACGCCGATATGACGCTGCAGTTAGCTGCCCCGCTGCAGCACAAGCTGGACGAATTACAGGTAAGTGAACTGATGTACCGATTGGAAATGCCGCTGATACCTGTATTAGAACGAATGGAAGAGGCCGGAGTGCTGCTGGATCGCCCGCTGCTGGACCAAATGTCGATTGAAAGCGCCGAGCAAATCAGCGCGCTGGAAAAAGCAATCTATGAATCTGTAGGGCATGAGTTTAATATTAATTCACCAAAACAATTGGGTGAAATATTGTTTGAAGAGTTAAACCTGCCTAAAGGGAAAAAAACGAAAACCGGCTATTCAGTAGACGCCGATACGCTGGAAACGCTGCAAGGCGCACACCCAATGGTAGATCTGCTGCTGGAATATCGGGGAATTGCTAAGCTGCGCAGTGTCTATATTGATGGTATGCGCGAATTAATTCATCAATCAGATGGCCGCATTCACACTTCTTTTAATCAAACTGTGGCAAGCAGCGGCCGGCTAAGCTCTTCCAACCCAAATCTGCAGAATATTCCCATTAGAACTGAGGCGGGGCGGCAAATTCGCCGCGCATTCGTTGCTGCGCCAAACCATATGCTGCTTACCGCAGACTATGCGCAAATAGAGCTGCGTATTTTGGCGCATATTACCAAGGATGAATCGCTGATTGCCGCATTCCAACGCAATGAAGATATCCATAAAATTACCGGTTCGCGGCTATATGGCGTTCCGGCAGAGGAAATTACCGGCGCGCAGCGGCGCATGGCAAAAACAGTTACCTACGCCATTATGTATGGACAATCTGCGTTTGGTTTGGCAAAAACCGCCGGGTTAACGCGAACCGAAGCAAAAAACTTTATTGAAGCGTTTGAAGCAGGATTTTCCGGCATTAAAGAATATGAAGAAACAACATTAGCAAAAGCAAGGCGTGAAGGCTTCGTGCAAACGCTGTTTGGCAGGAAGCGCTTTTTCCGCGATATACTCGATCTTCCACAGCATATGCGCCAAGCGGCAGAACGCGAGGCAATTAACATGCCCATCCAAGGCAGCAACGCCGATATCATCAAAATTGCCATGATCCAGCTGGATGAATCTCTGCAAACTATGCATTTGCAATCAAAAATGATTTTGCAGGTGCATGATGAATTAGTGTTTGAAGTTCCCGATGATGAAGTTTCTATCATGCGTAAACTGGTGCGCGAAAAAATGGAAGGCGCCGCCGAACTTTCTGTTCCGCTTCGGGTAGAAATTAAAATCGGCCGCGATTGGTATAGCGCTGAAGCCTCCGGAGACGAATAACCAGCATTTAGCGCAGTTGCGCAAAAGGCTGCCGCAAACTATGGTACAGTTGTGGCAGCCTTATTCCTGTTGCATACATTATTCGTTGACACTCTGCATAGGCTAAAGCCATAGCAGATTCCTGGTTCAGCCAGCGGACTTACCATCAGGACTCACGCCCTGCTGCCAGCGGCCCCTCTGTCCCCAAGCGTTACGCCAGTGCAAGACTGGCCTGTTTCCGTATGCCCTACGGTACCGCAAGGAGAATGCTTCATGAAGTCGCATCGTCCGGTAGGAGGATATGGCTTCGGCTTGCGCCTCTTTTCGCCAGACTTCATCCTAAGGATAACACAGTTTCAGCCAGAAAACAACCTCTGGCTCAAGCCAATGCACGCCCTTGCATCCGCATGGGCTAAAGCCACAGCGGCTTTACGGGCTGTTTGTAAATCGCGGCGCAACCCGAATAACGATAACCGCGCTATTATCAGATCCTCCGGCGTCGTTGGCAGCTTGCACCAGTGATTCTGCCATTGCCTGCGGCGTTGTATTCTGGCTGAGCAGTTTATGAATCAGTTCATCCGGAACCATATCCCATAAACCATCAGAGCACAGCATCAGCACATCATTCGCGGCGATACGAAGCGCCCGCGTATCTACATCCAACGTTTCATATTGCCCCAAAGAGCGATATAAATAGTTGCGAGGAACAACAATTGGATTTTCCGGCGTACCCAATTGCCCCATATCCAAAAATTTTTGCGCAAGCGAATGGTCTATCGTCAATTGACTGAGGGAATTATTGCGCAGCATATACGCTCTGCTGTCACCAACATGGCCGATAATAACATCGTGGCAGCTAACAACAATAGCTGTAGATGTAGTGCCCGCCGACCGCTGGATTCTTTGCGCCATGGAATGAATCCGCGTGTTTGCCGAGCGAAAAGCGTCTACCATTGTTGCAACACTATCCACATATACCGCTGTTGCCGCGCCATCTTGCTGCATTTCCGCCGCGACGGTGTCTACCGCCTGCGAACGAGTGGCCGGGCTAAGAAAACGGCGGGCTACTTCTGCAACGATAACTCTGGAAGCAATTCGGCTGGCTACTTCACCATACGCTTCACCGCCCATACCATCAGCAATAACAAATACACCGGCAGGCTCTGCCGCAACACGATCATCCACAATATCAAACATTGCCACGCCAATCGCGTCTTGATTCATGGTTCGCACTTTACCAACAGAAGTTGCATAGCCATATTGAAGCGCAATCGATTGCGCCAGCTGTTCATCGGTTAATTCCGGCAAGCCATCGGGCAGCGTCAGCAAATAATCTGAAATCAGCGCATTTATATCGGTAATCAAGCGCTGCTCTCCCCGACGCGCAATTTCTTGCATGCGTTCGTAAATTTTCGAGCTGTGAAAAACCGGTGAAACAAATTTCGGGCCGATTGCCGCCAGATCATTGATTGCCGGCAGCATTGCAGCCGCAGCGTCTTCAACCTCTTCGGCGTTTTCAATATGGTTCAGGTATGCTTCTTCGGCAGTAAGCACAACATCATCGGCAGTTATGGCAGTAAAACTGATTTTTTTCTCAGCTAAGTATAAAAACACTTCGCAAATGCCCAGCAATGCAATAATTGCTTCCTCCGGTTTTAAGGCATTCACCTGTTCAGGCATTGCGCCAGAGCCGAATGCGTCCAGCGCCAAATAATCTCGATCTTCACTATGAAACCGCTCGCGCGCCGCTAATAACCGCGGATGGCGCAACTCCAGCAAAGATGGATACGGACTGTTGGAAAACACCGAACCGGGGCGCTCTACCAAGCGAACGTACATTTGATGCGCAGATTCCGGTTCAATAGCGGGATCTGCTGTTAGCACCGCTATATAATCGTTACGGTCCTCACTGTTGAAAATGCAAGACTGAATAGTAAATCCATGTATATTTGTTCCGGCTAAAAGCGGAGAAAAACTAGATATAGATGTATCTAATGGACTTTTCAAGGGTTCAGTGGGACTCAACTGATTTTCCTCATCCACATCTTCATTACCTTTCGGTATTAAGTATCGGCAGCCATATTTTCTCTGTTTAACAAAGTCACATTTTCGGCGTTAAGGCAAGGAATATACCCTGCGCTGTTAGTACAATCATATATAAACCTGCATAGCCGCCAGGCCAAAAGTTGCGCAACAAAAAAATTTATTTGCCCGTTTCGGCGGAAAGCGCATACACCGTGCCATTATGTGCAGAGATCAGAATAATATCATTATAGAATATCGGTCTGGCTAAAACATATGATTGTGCCTTAAAGATCCATTTTACAGAACCTGTTTTGGCTTCTAAACAGCAAAACTCGCTGTTTGTGCAGCCAAAATAAATATGGCCATTTCTTAACACTATATCACTTATTACCGGGCTGGCGGTTTTTTTACTCCATTTCGGAGTATTGCTTGAAATTTTAATTGCCGAAATTTCTAATCCATAGCTGGCGGCATAGACGATACCTTCTGAATCAATAGCAACAGCTGTGTTTATTGCATCTGTCATACGATAATTCCATTTCATAGAGCCATCTTTCAAGTGCAATCCCCTAATTAATTGATCGTCACCACCAACTACGACGATATCCTGAAAGATGACCGGAGAAGAATCTACCCAATCTCCAGTCAACCGATTCCAGCGCAGGTCTCCATCTTGATCTATTTCATAAATATTATTATCGCGGGAACCAAACACAATATAATTCTCCGCCTGCGTCAGATCGCTATAAATCGGACCGCGTGTTGAGAAAATTTTATTTGATTTTTTAGATTTCACATCAATTTTATACACATTGCCGGTCGTTGAAGCGACAAAAAGATGCAAGCCAATTAATAATGGAGAAGAATAAACTTTTTCATTTAACGCAATACTCCACACCATTTTCTTAAGGTCATGATCGCAGCAAATCACATTGCCATCAAGCGTCACCAATAGCAAATAATTTTCAAAGTATATCGGTTTCGCGACCACTTTTTGCTTTAATGGCAATTTAGCAGTAATAGCGCCATCCTTAATGCGCAATTTATTGATAGCGTTATCGGCGTATATAAATAGAAAATCACCGGCAGTGGCGCCTGAAGCATAGCCGCAATCTTTAACCGCAGATTTCCAAATTTCGTTCACTTGTTTAGAAGACGATATTCCGCTTGCTTGCGTAAATCCGGGTAAATAAGTAACTTGCCCAGCGTTATCTTGCAGATTATATTTAGTCCAGTTCAATTCTCGCAAATCATCGATAATTTCCTTGACCGAACTATATCTGTCTTGGAGATCCATTTTAATACATTTCGCAATAATATGCGACAATTCAGTTGAAACCGAATCTATATGCTTCAAAACAGTAGTATCTCGTTTGACTTCATCCCCAAGTTTTTCATTAGTCAATAACTCATAGCCAACAATACCAAACGAATAAATATCGGTGCGTTGATCGCAATACCCTTGATACAACTCTGGTGGAGCATAGGATGGTGTTCCAAAACGGGTAACATTTCCGCCGGTTTCAAATCTGGCAATACCAAAATCGATTAATTTTATGGAATCATCTTCTTTAATAAAAATGTGATCCGGTTTCAAATCTCGGTAAATAATCACGGGATTATGTTCATGCAAATATTTTATAACATACGCGATCCGAAGCAGCCATTTTATTACCTGTCGTTCATCAAGTCCCCTTTTTCCATCCTTAAAGGCTTCTTCCAAAATAGTTTTCAGCGATTTTCCTTGAACAAACTCCATAACGAGATAAGAACGGTTATTTTCATCAAAAAAATCATACACTTTTGGGATAGAATTATGCTCTAATTGCGATAATATTTCCGCTTCCCGCTTTAAACTATTTTGAATTACCTTATTGTTGATATAATTTTTGGAAAATTCGCTATAATCATTGTCAATGTCTGAATCTTCATAAAAACGTTTATCGATTGTCTCTTTCATAGCGCATATTCTTGGGCGAGGAAACTGCAAATCTTCAACAACATATACAATGCCCATACCACCGGCTCCGGCAATTTTAATAATTTTATATCTTTTATTAATAGTCGTGCCTATTTTTAAACTGTATTTCAAGTTCGTTTCATTATTTAAAGTTTTACTGGTTTCTTTATAATTCATTGTAAGATTCCTTTCTGGCTAACCGTGTACATTCTTTGAAGTTATCTCGCCTGCCACTTTTGAACATTTCAGATAAATACCATCTTGATACTAACAGTAAAGACCTGTGCTTAAAAAGAAAGTAACTACTCAGGGGGTTTGGACAAGGTCTCTATAAAGCAAAAGAAACTGCGCGGCATTGAAAGTCAGGCAGCAAGGGTCGCCCCTACCGGATTGCATGGCCACAGGTGTACCGGGCAGAGTTTCATTTTTCTATAAAATAGGTATTTGGGGATACCCCAATCCCCACGCAAGGGTCTGCCGCCCCTTACGAATCGCAGGCTGTTGCAGCTGCGCTGGCGTTAGAATTGCCATTCCTGGCTTTACCTCCTGAGTAGTTACAAAAGAAATAAGAAGAATCGGTAGACAATCCAAGTCTCATCAGGAGGCATCCCACGCATCCTGCTTTGTGTCTTACATATGCTCATTTTTATAGCAGCATAAATTTTCTCCTGCAAGATTGATTGCAAAATCATCCACAACCATATAATGATATTTGATCTGCCAGTGTATCTTGTGTTTTAGCCATGCTCAAATTTCCAAGCGCGGTATACAGCGCCGCCGATGCGCAGCGCAGCGCAGCATTTTGCGGAAACATTGCAATACTTCGAGTCAACACATCCTCTGCTGCAGGCGCGCGCCCTTGCCAAACCAACCACTGTTCCAACGCTATGGCGCCTGCCGGAACCTGCATTTTAGCCTGCAGCAGCAGATTAAATGCTGTTTGCGCCAGCGGCTCGCTTTTACCAAGCCCGGTTTGTATATAAAAATTACACAGCGCCACCACATATTGATACTGCCGTGCAGGATCTGTTTGCTGCAATAAGCTCCAATATGCCTGTTCAGCAACGGAGTACATATGATTTTGCATACCTGCTTGGGCCAGCAGCAGCCAAATCGCATCCGGAACTTGGCCGCTATAGCGTATCCAATTTTGCAACATAGATTCCGCCAAATCGGCGTGACCAAATTTCAGAGCTATAGCAGCGCGCAGGCCAACAGTTTTTGCCGAATGCGGATTCGCGGTGGCGAGCGCTGTTTGCGCATTTGTTATATCGCCAGCGATCCAATACGCCCACGCTTTATTTTCCGCAAGATCGGCGCCTATATAGCCATTTTTTTGCGCCATAGCAAATGCGTCTTCCGCCAAAATTGGAAGCTGCGCCGAAAGATCCAACATCCCTAACTGAAACATATCTTCCGGTGTGTTGTGCCAAAGCAACGCCAATTGCCGGTATTGCAGAAACCATGTTAAACCGGCGCTGTTTGCTGGTTTCGTAAAAATAATGCGCGCCGCTGAAATTTGCCCAATGTGCAGATCTGCTATACCGATATATAACCAGCCAAGATCATTTATTGAATACGCATTCAAATTCTGCTGCAACGCTAAACGGGGAAGGCCATTTCTAAGATAAGCATATATCAGATCTGCTGCGTTTTGCGCTGTTGGCGCAAGATAATAGGCGTTTTGCAAATCTTTCAGTTGATCGGCGGAACGGCCGCATGCAGCGCTAACGGATGCTGCTTCCTGCCACACGTTGGCGCTGCCCGGCAACGCTTTCAGCGCGGCATTGGCGGTATTCAATGCGCTGGGGCAATCTTGGCGGATTAAATCCAGCCGCATCGACTGTAGATATGGTAACGGCCAATCCGGATTTTGCACACTCGCTTGATAGTACCAACCTACTGCGTCTTTCAGATACATGTTGGCGCTATCCTGCAAAGCGATTTGCGCTGCCATTTCAGCCGCCAGAATATGAATGGGAAATATTCCACAGGAAGCGGCGCACAATATTATGATGACGGTCAATTTTATTCCTATTAAAGCACTCATAGCAATAAGACCGTCTCGCAAAAATATGCCAATTTTTGCGAATGGCGCCGCGCACGCAAACGTTTCCGGAATCATCATGATGCTATAAAAATTATTTGGAGGCGCCCCAATCCCCGCGTAAGGGGCTGCCGCCCCTTACGTATCCCTGTGGATGCGGTGCGGCATTTGTTTAAAAGATATGTTTGGGGACACCCCAATCCCCGCGTAAGGGGCTGCCGCCCCTTACGTATCCCTGTGTGTACCGTGCGGCATTTGTTTAAAAGATATGTTTGGGGACACCCCAATCCCTGCGCAAGGGGCTACCGCCCCTTACGTATCCCTGTGGATGCGGTGCGGCATTTGTTTTTAAAAAGATATTTTTTGGGGGACACCCCAATCCCCGCGTAAGGGGCTGCCGCCCCTTACGTATCTCCGTGTGTACCGTGCGGCATTTAGGTTTAAAAAGATGTTTGGAGGCGCCCCAATCCCTTGGCGATTGTTTTGCGCGGCGCATGCAAAAACAACCGAGGCGATTCCATTAATTGCCTTGGTTGTTTGAATCAGTTCATAGTAGATTGGGAATTATTTGTTATTGGAATTTCAGAAATTCTTGGCGCAGTTCCTCACAATTTGCATATCGCAGGGATGGATCTTTCTCCATACCTTTCATCAGTATAGCAGCAAATTCAGAGGAAACATCGCTTAAAACCGGCTGGATTTTGGGATCGGTAAAATCTTTGCCCGTAAGCATAAACGCGGCAACCGCGCAAATACCGAACACATCGGCGCGAGCGCCTTCTTGAGAAACATCTGATAAACTTGGCGTGCGTACATTCAGAAAAGCCGCCAAATTAGCCAATTTAGCTCTTCCGCCTTTGGTAATGTATACGGAGGTTGGAGATATATAGCCATGATTTTTAAAATCATGATGATGATTCAGATAATTGATGGCGTTACACAGCTGTATGCCATAGCTGGCAGCCGTCTTCTGGTCAAATTGGCTGGGATAATTTTCAAGCAAGTTTCCTTCACCGGGAGCAGAAACTGCATATATTGCATTATCTTCCACAAAAACATTGATGCCGCGCGCAATATTTTCATGATTGATATTCAGTACGTTTTTGCGCATCGCAATTGCGTTTTCTATTTCAGCCGCAGAAATTGAGCATACACGCTCGATAAGCACGGTTTGGTTGTCTGAAGTATCGATCGCGTTGATATACACATGGTGACCGCGAGAGGCTAATGTTGCAACCGGATTATATAAGCCGGATTGAAGCGGGCCAAGCTCTTGCTGGTGGCGCCCCTTGTCGCTTGGAACAAGCATTTGAACTGCCATAGGATGAAAACTCCTCTGTTTTTGTATTCTTCGATGAACGGTGGCGACAACATCGTCACCAAATTAAAGCAGGGCATTCACTTCATCTAACCAGAGAACGCCCTTACAACAATACTAGCACATTTACCGTTAAAACACAATGAATATAACGGTAAATTTACCGGAAATTACCACTAATGGTGAAATACAGTACTTTTGGCCTTAACCGATATGCAGAGCTGCTGCGTGGTCAGCTAAAAAATTCGTATAGGTATCACCAGCAATATACGGTTCATAGGTTAAAAGCCGTTTAAAGAACGGCATAGTTGTGGTAACCCCTTCAATCTTATATTCATCCAAAGCGCGCAACGCCCGTTGGATGGCTAAGTCGCGCGTAGGTGCCCACACACACAGTTTAGAAAGCAATGAATCGTAGTGCGGAGGAATAGAATATCCGCGATATAAATGCGAATCTATGCGCACACCGGGGCCACCGGCAGGCAAATAATCTTCCACATCACCCGTCATTGGGCGAAAATCCAAATCTGCGTCTTCGGCGCAGATGCGCATTTCCAAAGCATGCCCGTTCAACTGCACATCATGCTGAGTAAAACTGAGCGGTTCGCCGGCGGCAATTAAAATTTGCTCACGCACTAAATCAACCCCGGTAATCAGCTCGGTAATTGGGTGTTCAACCTGCAAACGGGTATTCATTTCCATAAATGAAAAATTGCCCGATTCATCTAAAAGAAACTCCATGGTTCCGGCGCCCTGATAGCCAATTGAAAGCGCGGTATTCACTGCCATAGAGCCGATTCTGTTGCGCGTTTCATCATCCAGAGCAACACTTGGCGCTTCTTCCAGAACTTTTTGGCGGCGGCGCTGCAAAGAGCAGTTGCGTTCCCCTAAAAAGACACCTTTGCCGTGGCTGTCGCATAAAATTTGCACTTCAATATGCCGCGCCCGGCCAAGATATCGCTCTAAATAAATGCCGTCATCATGAAACGCTTCGCGAACTTCGCTTTGCGCCATTGTAAACATATGGGTAAATTCACTGCGCGACATTACAGGACGAATGCCGCGGCCGCCACCACCGGCAACAGCTTTCAAAATCAACGGAAAACCGATAGCGTCTAAATATTCCTCTGCCTCACCAACAGTATGTAAAACCGGAGTGCCCTCTAAAATAGGCAGGCCGGTATCTTTAGCGGTTTTGCGGGCAGCGACCTTATCGCCCATTTGAATAATTGCAGCGGCAGGAGGGCCGATAAAAACGATATTGCAGGTTTCGCAAATCTCAGCAAATCCGGCGTTTTCCGATAAAAAGCCATATCCGGGGTGCAGCGCTTCACAATTCGTAATCAACGCCGCTTCAATAATACTGGGGATATTTAAATAGCTTTTAGAACTTTGCGCCGGCCCAATACACACCGATTCATCTGCCATCTGCACAGCCAAAGAATCCCTATCAGTTTCGGAATAACCAACCACTGCCTGAATACCCAGCTCATGGCAAGCGCGCACAACACGGACCGCAATTTCGCCGCGATTGGCGATAAACACCTTTTTGAACATACTGTATACACCACTTCTTTAAGCAAAATGCCGGCGTTGCGCATAACACGTACTCCGGCTGATGTATTCACGCGGGGGAACAAAACATGTGGAACATCTGTCAGAGGCGCACCAACACAGTCGCCCCTGACAGCGCGCAAAGCGCAGATCCGCTTAGTTCGCTTTCATAGATAAAGCTGACGCAAGTTCCAGCTTTACTCCCGGAGACATCGTGCTGCAAATAGTTATGCTTTGCACATATTGGCCTTTGGCGCCGGTAGGCTTGGCGCGAACAATATCATTCAGCAAAGCGGATAAATTTTGCTGCAGCTGCTCATCGGTAAAAGACATTTTCCCAATAGGCACGTGAATAAGTCCGGTTTTATCAACGCGAAACTCAACACGGCCGGCTTTCACATCCTTCACAGCTTGCGCAACATCCATGGTAACCGTGCCATTTTTGGGGTTTGGCATTAAGCCGCGGGGACCAAGTTTGCGGGCGATTTTAGAAATACGCTGCATCATATCCGGTGTTGCGATAGCGGTGTTAAAATCAAACCAGCCATCGTCAATCTGCTTGATATATTCATCTACGCCAACATAATCGGCGCCGGCGTTTTCAGCTTCTACAGCTTTATCGCCCAGCGCAAAAACCAAAACTTTCTTCACTTTGCCGGTTCCGGCAGGAAGCTGGGTAACTCCACGAACATTTTGATCTGCATGACGTGGATCCACACCTAATTTCATATGAATTTCAACGGTCGCGTCAAATTTTACATAGTTAACGGCGCGTAAAGCTTTAATACCTTCAGCAGGTATATAAAACTGATTGGGGTTATAAGCGGCAACAGCATGTACATATTTTTTGCCGTGTTTTTTGGCTAAAGCCATGATACGAATGCCCTCCTCGTGGCAAAAGTCCGCAGTGACTCGCGGGCAGCGAAAAAAAAGCTATATAGATCGATAATTACGCCGAGAAGCCGCGTTCTTGCGGCGGAGCGAATAAGCAGTCACGGATCATTCATTGGCCGCGCTGCAAAATGAGGTGATATAGCGTATTTTCCGCAAAAAAAAGAAATATTTACAGAATCTTCTGCAAGATAGGCAAAAACGCGAAAAATTGGCGCATCTCATGCTATCAGTTACACTGTATCACATCAGGGGCGCGTCCGCAAATTCTAAGACGTTACGGCGCCATCAGCGCAGCAAGGAAAGCTGACGCAAAGGAGTACATTTATGGATAAAAAAAATTTGCTGCGAAGGAACGCAACAAAGTGAGTTTTCCATATTTTAGCGCACACCCCTCAAAAGACTTGACATACATGGGAGAATTTGGCTATACTCCTTTTGATGCTTTATTTAAAACATATGTCAGTTTTTTTCTAAAAATTAGGAGGTCAGACTCATGGATTTAAATGTTGATGGCAACACGGCGCGTATACCGCCCGGCTCACATATCTGCCAGTTATATAACAGAGTAGAAGAAATACGCGGAGTTACCGCTCGTTTATTGGGAGTTGGGCTTAACAATTCAGAACGTTGCCTATTTGTTGGCGCGCCATCATCCGTGCGCGATATTGAAAACGCACTTGCCGCACAAGAAATTGATGTAGACGCTGCTAAAAGCCAGGGTCAACTGCTTTTTGAAACCGAACGGGATCAATTTCTTACCAATAAAAGATTCGATCCGTATTACCTTTTATCCACTCATAACACGTTTATTGCACAGGCAACCCGCGATAATTGGCGCGGAGTACGCATCTCCATTGATATGACTTGGCTTACTAGAGATGTAGCTACCCCGGAACAAATTCTTAAATACGAAGCTGCTTCCGACGCAGTGTTTACTTTCCAGAACGCTCCGATTATTGCATTAATGCATTACGATTACTCCAAATTGCCCGGCAACCTTGTAGTTGAATTGCTGAAACTGCACCCCATTGCTGTCGTTGGCAAATATATCAAACGCAACCCCTATTATTTAAACTCAGAACAATATCTGCTCAAAATTCTGAAGGCGAACCGCGAACGCGCTTCACGACCTCAACCAAATGATCAAGTATTGGCGCGGGATTTCACACAAGACACTCAACGCCGCCGCGCATAATTCACGTCATGCAGCAGCTGTTTTGTGCAGCAGATTATATCAATATAAACAGCTGCTTGTTTTTGGCAACAACGAAGAAACTTCGGCCATAATACTCTTTAACAATTAAAGAGGGATAAGATATACCTGCGTAATCAGGGATACGTAAGGGGCGGATGCCCCTTACGCGGGGTTTGGGGTGTCCCCATTTATAAACAACCACCGCACGGTACACATGGGGATTCGTAAGGGGCGGATGCACCTTGGAAGAG
>JAJYBV010000130.1 GCA_021778805.1 Chloroflexota bacterium
TCTACCAAGTCCGGGCTCGTTTATGGGATGACTACCTTACTCAGGAGTTACTCAACCCGCGCATTCCTGTCTTGTCCCATTCGTAAGCGAAAGTCCTATAAATAATATTTTGGGGACACCCCAAACCCCGCGCAAAGGGCAGCCGCCCCTTACGTATCCCTGGTTATGCTGGTATATCTTATCCCTCTTTAATAATTAAAGATCATAATCATGTGGCTTGTTTCCTCACCTCCACCCATATTGTTGCCGTGCGGTGTTTCATTATTAAAAATATTTGGGGGGGACACCCCAATCCCCGCGCAAGGGGCTATCGCCTCTTACGAATCCTTGGGTTTTATGTCGCTCCGTATTCTTTGTGGATCTTCTCAATATCCCCTTCATTTTATAAAAAATATGATTATGATATACTGTACTATATTTGGGAAATAGGCGCAGCTAGTATGTTGGATTCATCATCTTTAAAGATTATTGCCACCGCGGATAACCATCTTTCTCCTGTTTTGCCGCGCATGTCTGCTTTGCGCGCGCAGCGCCGCCGAAAATATCTGCAAGACGCTTTCGCGCGTGTTGTTTCCACCGCCATTGCCGATCGCTATGATATTTTTATTCAAGCGGGAGATTTATTTGACGACCAATCACCAACGAATGAAGATCGCGCGTTTGTTGCGGAGCAATTTCATCGCCTGCGCAGCGCTGATATCCCTGTGTTTGCGGTTAGCGGCAATCACGATATGCCGCGCCAATCTACTGAGCATGGGTATTCAGCGCCGCTGGAAGTGTATCGTCAGGCCGGTTTAATTCACTATTTTGCGGCAACAAATGTGGTTCATCCCATTCTTATCGAAACAAATAAGGGAAGTGTGGCTGTTGGCGGGTTATCGTATTATTCGGCGCTGCGCTATATCCGCGACCCGTTAGCGGCGGCGGATTGGGAAGATCCCGAAGATCTTTTTAGCAAAGCGCAATTTCGTGTATTGGTGGTTCACGCGGAAATTGAGTCTGCGTTTACTACCGATGATTCCGCGCAGGTTATTCGCAAAACTACTATCGAAGCTCTGCCTCATATTGATCTGCTGATTACCGGCCATATTCACCGATTTCGCTGCGAAAAAATTGGCGCGGCTGCTTGCGTTGTTACCGGCCCATCTGAACGGATAGACGCCGGAGATAATCCGGCGGAAGCGGGGTATGCCGGTATTTGCATTGATAACAGCCACGTGGTCACCGCCGACCATATCCATATGGAACCGCAGCCGCAATATATTGTGGATTTGCCCGCCGCTGAGCTTTGGGATGAAAACTCTGCCGACCCAGCCCAAGCAGTGATAGATCGGCTGGAAAAATACTGCGGTGCCGAAACGATGCTGAAGGCGCGAATATCTGGTTTTATTACACCGGAACAATATCGAATTTTCAATACACAAAAAATTATCCGTTGGGGCAGCGCGCGCTGCTTTACCTTTCAGCTGCAGTTAGACGCTTTGCGAATTGCCTATGAAAAAACACATATGCCCCGAACATTAGGCCGAGCCGAGCGTACCGAGCCGATTCGCGTGATAGAGCAGCTTTTTGAAGATCGCATTGCGCAAGCCGGCGCCGACGCGCACGAACGCGAATTATGGGAATCTGCGCGCGACGATGTCATAAAGCGTATGCGATCTTCGTCTTAAATAAAAAATGCCGCGCTATAATTTAGAGCGAAACGCTCCGCGATCCTCGGCAGATTTTATAGCGCTGTTTTCTCCCCATTCAAGCTCTTGTTTTAAGGTAACTCGTTTGCCATCCGGCACATTCTGGTTTAGCAGCACTGCCGGGCCGACAAAGGCATTTTTACCGATAATAATCCCCGGCATTAACGAGGCGTTGATGCCGATTCGTGTGCCCGAACCGATAATTTGACCAAGTTTTACTCTGCCGGTCGCTATGCGTTCGCCCTTGACCGCTGCCTTAATAACACCTTCATCCAGCCGCAGATTGCCGGTTACAGTGCCCGAACCAAAACTAACGTTATCATCAATGACAGAATCGCCAACATAATTGGTGTGAAACCAAACATTAGAGCCAATCCAACTGCGCGCCACTTCTGTTCCATAGCCAATAACTGATTGCGCGCCAATCATCGATCCGCGCGCTAGTGCTCCATTGCCGATGATTGCCCCCTCCCCGATATACGCTGGGCCAAGCACGCCTGACCCCGGAAACATTCTAACTCCGGCCTCAATAATGACATTCCCTTGGATGGTAACATTATTGCCAATTTGCGCTTGCGGGCTGATATGCTGACCCGTTATCCGGCCAAGCAGCAATTCCATAATATCCAGCATATGCCATGGATATTTTAATGAAGCCGACGGCTCGGCGTGCGGAATAACCAGCGCGTTTTTTTCGCGCATTAAAACTGCCAGTGCGCGCTCATAGTGATCTCCCAGCGGGCCGCCATCAGTTTGCGCCATTGCGTTTTTCAGGTCTGCCGCGGAAGCGAACCAATGCGCCACAAGCGTTACCCAATGAGATGGCTCATTGCCGGCGCCGGGCTTTTCTACTATGCCATTGGCCCGGAATGGCGCGGCAGTGCTTGCCGAAGGATCAGACTCTGTGATGAAATAGCCTCCGGGGAAATATTCGCGCATATAAGCGCCGGTCAGTAACAAATCTGTATGGATGTTTCCTGCTTCATTCAGCATATGGGTATGAAATCCTTCACGAAACACATCATGCGCTTGGGTAATATACACAGATTCGGAGCCGTCGATCAATTGCAGCGCTCTTTGTACGGCGTCGCCCATACCAAGCGGCTCATCCTGAATGGTATAGGAAATGGCAATGCGTGGCTGCAGCGCCAATAAATCAGCTTGCAATGCGGCAGAATTCTGGGGATTTGTAACCACAACACAAGCAGTTACGCCGGCTTCAATAAGCTGCAGCAGATGTTTCTGAAGCAAAGAAACACCTATAAATTTTTGCAAAGATTTATCGCCCAGCGGTTTTAGCCGCGAGCTTTCGCCGCCGGCCAAGATAACGGCTACAGTCATATATGTAACTCTCCCTTAATGTTCCAATATATCTTATTGTTCTTGCGCGTATTATTGTTTTAGGGCATTCAGTTGCGCCAAATTCCGGATTCTGTGCAGAAATTTTTCATTTGCGCGGATCCGTCTGCAGCACTGCCGGGCAAGGTAAAATTTTGGATTGATCATGCAAAATGCAATGAAATTACCAACATCACGCCGGTAATGCGGGTATAGAAAAAGTTATTTTGTGACGCGGTTAATAGCGCGCCCTTCTCTTGCTATGATACGATCTTCATGAGCAATATGAGAATAGCGCCAACGTGGATAGGAAACATACGCAGCTATTTCAAAAACGGCAGATGCGAGGAAACTATATTTTATGAGGATTATACTTTTTTTAGGCAAAGGCGGGGTTGGCAAAACGACGGTTTCGGCGGCTACGGCTGCGCAGATTGCCAAAACGGGCAAGAAAACGCTTATTGTCAGCACCGACTTGGCGCATAGTTTGGCAGATTCACTGAATACCGAGCTGACATCTCAGCCAAAAGAAATAGCGCAAAATTTATGGGCGCAGGAAATCAACGCGCTGGATGAGGTGCGAACCTATTGGGGTAAAGCGCAGGAATATTTAAGCAGCACTTTGCGCCAACAAGGGATGGATGATGTTGCCGCAGAGGAAATGGCGCTTATTCCCGGTATGGATGAAGTCGCCAGTTTATTGAATATCTATCGCCGTGTGGAAGCAGGGGATTTCGACACCGCTGTTATTGATGCTGCGCCAACCGGGGAAACAGTACGGCTGCTTTCGATGCCCGATGTGTTTTCATATTATGTTAAAAAAATGAACCGGTTTCAAGGCGCCATTTTCTCTATGGTGCGGCCGATGTTGAAAAATGTTGTGCCGGGTGTAGATGTTATGGAGACGGTAGAAGCGCTGAATGTGCAGGTGAAGGCGCTGCGTGAAACTTTGATTAATTCTGATATCAGTTCGTATCGGTTAGTGGTTAATCCGGAAAAAATGGTGATTAAAGAGGCTTTGCGCGCGGAAACCTATTTAGCGTTGTATGGATACCCCATCGATATGGTAGTTTGCAACCGCATATTGCCGAAACCTGCTACCGAAGATCCATTTATTGTGGCAATGTATCAGCAGCAGCGGCCATACTTAAAAATGATTTATGATACATTTGCTCCGCTGCCGGTTTTAGAGGTTCCTTATGCGCCGCATGAAATTGTTGGCTTAGATATGCTGCAAGATTTAGGCGGACAATTATATGGCAGTAAAAATCCCGATCAAGTATTTTTTAAAGGCAGACTTCAAGAGATTGATAAGGCAGGAGATGAATATATTCTGCGGCTGCCGTTGCCGCATGTTGAAATAGATAAGGTTACAATGTCGCGCAAAGGCGATGAATTGTATGTTGAAATCGGCAATTTTAAACGGGCAATTACATTGCCAAGCTCTATGAGCGGATTGGAAGCGAAACGCGCCAAAATGGTCAGCGGATCGTTGGAAGTGCGGTTTGGCGCGCCATAATCTTGGCGCAATATTGTCAGCAATTGGCGGATGTTATTAGTTTGGCGGCCATGTAAAGACCGCCTATTTCAATTAATTAGGTTGATTGATACTCTGCATAGGCTAAAGCCACAGCGGCTTTACGGGCTTTTTGTAAGCGCCAAAATATGCACAAAAATCATTTTGTATTGCAATTTTGAACAATTCAGTAATACCAATTGGCAAGGTATTTAATGACTACAGGCCTTAAATTTCATGTGTAAATAGTGTATACTATATTTATGCGGTGACGGGCAAGTTAGTGCTTTCGTATGAAAGATCCTCTTCAGTAAAAAGCAACGTTTGGGGAAAGCAGTAAGAAGACAGCCAACGTATTGATAATACAGAGGATATGAGTTATGGGAAAACGGATCCTCATTGTAGATGACACATCGGAAATATTAGTGTTAATGAGGACTATATTTGAAGATGAACAGCATACTGTTAAAGTTTTAAATAATGGTTCAGAAACTTTAGAAGCGGCAAAAACTTTTCAACCGGATTTAATCGTGCTGGATCTGCTCATGGAAGATAAACACGGACTGGATGTTTTGAAAGAATTAACAGAAGACTCCAGCGTTCGGGGTATTGCAATTATTTTATACACCGCCTCGGTAATTGAAGCAAATAAAGCGCAAAAATTAATTGGCGGCGACCCTGCGCGATACAATAAGGTAAGTATTCTGTTGAAACCTTTTGCCTTAGATACTCTTTTAAAATTAATCTGATAGAAAGGAAACTGTTATGGCTAAAAATCAAAAAAAATCCGGCGGATTTGGCGCGCTGTTCGGCGTTATTCTTGGCGCGGTAATCGTTTTAGCGCTTATCGCTATTCTTGCGCCGAAACAAGAATCGCAGGATGAAGCTAGCGAAGTAGAAAGCGAACAAGGTGACGAAGACAGCCCTTCTTTGCGCAGCGTGATAACCGATGCGTTAGCTCAGGGCCGAGAAGCATACCAAAACGCACGCCGCGAAGTTATGGCTAAAATGAAATAAATGCAGCGTAATAGCGCTATTTTGCTGGAAAAATAACCGTTTTGCTAGTTATCTTGCATACTCATCAGTAACGCAATCATACCCGAATTACGCTGTTCCTCACTGATATTCATCGCCTGAAAAATGGTGTCTAGCAGGGTAAGCGGCTTCACCGGTTTGGTCAGAAAAAAATCTGCGCCGGAAGCTAAGCTGATAAGCCGGTTTGTTTCATCATGAGCGTCCGGTTCCGTTAAAATAATTAACGGCGTTTGCGCAGTAGTTGGGTCTCCGCGCACAATTCGAATAAAGCTTAAGCCATCAAAGTCGGGTAAATGCAGGTCCATAATCACACATGCAGGTTGCAGGGCAGTAAATTTTTCCAGCGCATCTTCTCCTGATGTAACCCCTACTACGCTATATCCAAGCAATATTTTCAGGGTCAATTGCAGCCGATTCAGCAAATCAACATTGTTGTCTATGGCTAAGATTGTTGGTGTATCTGTCATACCACATCTCCAAAAAAATTTTGGTCGCCAAAGCAGTCATCATTGCTACGATAATATCATACATTTACATATTTTTAAAGTGGATTTTTTGGGGGGAAATATTTTTTTACGAACAGAATAATATTTTGGGGTAAGGTATTCTTAAAACTGCAATAGATACGAAGGCAAGGGCGATCCTTGCGGTCGCCCTTGCGTTGAAACATGTGGTGTTTATTTTACTGCTTGGTTATTGACAATATCCATCAATTCATGTATACTCTTATTGAGAGTTTCATGAAATTTGTGCGTCCCCTAAAAAAATAGTTAATATTTAAAATGCGCCAAATAAGGCGCGGAAAGAAACAAA
>JAJYBV010000131.1 GCA_021778805.1 Chloroflexota bacterium
AACTACACTGCGCGGTACACCAGCGCTGCTCGGACATTTACACTGCACCGGAGCACAAGCGCTGCCCGGCCACCTACGCCGCGCCGTAGCGCAAACGCCCCACGGCAAACTACACTGCGCGGTACACCAGCGCTGCTCGGACATTTACACTGCACCGGAGCACAGGCCACCTACGCCGCGCCGTAGCGAAAGCGCCGCGTCATAACGCTTGTTTTATATCAAGCGCCGCCCGGCTACTTACGCCGCGCGGTACACAAGCGCCGCTTGGCAAACTGCACCGCGCGGTAGCACAAGCGCCACCCGGCAAACTGCACTGCACTGTAGCGCAAGCGCCGCCCGGCTATCTACGCCGCAACGAAGCGAAAGCGCCACCCGGCAACCTACACCGCGCCGAAGCATAAGCGCCGCACGGCAACCTACGCCGCACCGTAGCGCAAACGCCCCACGGCAAACTACACTGCGCGGTACACAAGCGCCGCACGGCAACCTACACCGCGCGGTACACGAGCGCCGCCCGGCCATCTACGCTGCCCGGCAAACTACGCCGCGCCGTAGCACAATCGCCGCCCGGCTATCTACACCGCACGGTCACCAATACTTCACCGAAGCATAAGCGCCGCCCGGCCACTAACGCCGCACCGAAGTGCAAGCGCTGCCCGGCAACCTACACCGCGCGGTACACGAGCGCCGCCCGGCTACCAACGCCGCACCGTAGCGCAAGCGCCGCCCCATTGCGCTTGTTTTATATCAATCACCGCACGGTACACCTGAGGCGATGCAATCCGGTAGGGGCGACCCTTGCGGTCGCCCTTGTTGCCCGGCCATTAATATTTCCTTGGGAATATTAAAAGAAGATATTTTGGGAGGCGCTCCAAACTATCTGCCTACGTGCGCCACGGTGGTAAAAACTCCATTTTATCCGGTTTTGCGCGATATATTTCACAGTCGCTGGCGCCGCATGCATCGCAGTGGTCCGGTGGAAAACCGGCATACAGCGCGCCACAAATACCACATCTCCAGCGGCCTGCGTTCATATTAATAATGTCACCTCTGCTGATAATTCCAACCAAACGGCCATTATCAAGAATAGGCAACCGTTTCACTTGATATTCCGCAAACAAAACCTCCGCACGTTCTATTTCCATTTCCGGATCAATTGCCCAAACATGCGGTGTCATAATATCCCGCACAAATTCGCCTTCCCGCGCATCAGCGTCTGATCGCGATACGAAGCCGACTAACTGGCTTTGCCGATTGATTACCGGCAAACCGTTTAGGGAATATTGCGCTAATAGCCTTAGAAGATTTTGCGCCGTATCATCTACCGCAACGGTATATACACCGGCAGACATAATGCTTTTTACTCGCATGCGGCGCATAGTACTACTATCAACTCCATAAACCATTTTGATCGGCGTTTGGTTCTATACCCATATGAGTATAAGCCAAACGGGTCGCTACTCTGCCGCGAGCAGTTCTGGCAATAAAACCAAGATGCAGCAAGAATGGCTCAATCACATCTTCAAGTGTATCAGCAGATTCGCTAAGCGCCGCCGCCAATGTTTCCATACCAACCGGCCCACCATGAAATTTAGTCAGCAAATTCAGCAAATATCGCCTATCCAGCATATCCAGCCCAAGTTCATCAATATCTAAAGCGTCTAAAGCCGTTTTAGCAACCGTTTGCGAAACAACCCCATCTGCGCGTACCTGCGCATAGTCGCGTACCCGGCGCAGCAGACGATTGGCGATGCGCGGCACCCCGCGGGATCGGCGAGCTATTTCCTCTGAGCCGCTTTCTACAATAGTAACACGCAAAATTCGCGCCGCCCGATGAATAATCTCTTGAATCGCGGCAGTGTCATAATAATCCAGCCGATATATAGCTCCGAAACGATCGCGCAGCGGTGCCGAAAGCGCGCCTAATCGTGTTGTAGCCCCCGCAATAGTAAAATGCGGCAGCGAAAGCCGAACACTGCGCGCTGATGGGCCTTTGCCAATCATCAGGTCTAGTGAAAAATCTTCCATAGCGGAATATAATCGCTCTTCAATAGCCTTATTCAATCGATGTATTTCATCGATGAACAAAATATCATTTGCTTCTAATGTCGTTAAAATTGACGCTAAATCTCCGCTATGCTCAATTGCCGGCCCGGAAGTAATCCGCATTCCGGCGTGCATTTCACTGGCCAGAATCATCGCCATAGATGTTTTGCCCAGCCCAGGCGGACCATATAACAATATATGGTCTAAGGATTCTTGGCGCTGCTTAGCAGCTTCCAGTAAAATAGCGATTTGTTCTTTTATTTTATCTTGGCCGATATAATCTTGCAGGGAATGCGGCCGTAACGCGCTTTCTACACTATCTTCATCTTGTGGATTTGGGGAAACAATGCGATCATCCATCACCAAACTAAACAGCTCCGTTTCGGTATGAACACCTGTTCATACATGTACATGCAGTATACCATATTTTGTATTGTACCGGATCTTGGAAAAAATTTGGGGAAACACCGATAATCGGATGGAATGTTTGTGGGTACATATCAGTTCAACCGCAACTTGCGCAGAGTTGTGTACACCTGAAATAAATTTCGTGTTCGCCAAAAATTAGCCTTATTGCGCCGGTTTCTGCGCAACAGATATTGTCGCCGGCTGCCCCAGCGCTACCACTACCACAGTTTTTTTAATCACCCAATTTTGCACTGTCAGCAGAGTCCGCCAATGGTTAAAATCACTGGTTAACGTTACCAGCAATCCCCCAGGAGCAAGTATGCGCCGGAATTCCCGCTCAAATTCAGGATAGTCGCGCGCATTTTCCTCTAGTGAGCCTACTTTTTTACCAAATGGCAGATTGGTAATAATTTTATGCGCCGTTTCGTCGGCAAAATGAAGGTGACAGGCGTCTTCAGCGCGCCATTCAATTTTGGCTTTGGCTTGCGCGGCATTCCATTTTGCCGTTTGCAGTATCGTTGCGTCTCTATCTCCGGCATACGCCGCCGCATAGCTGCCCCATAAACAGCGCTCGATAATAACAGTGCCTGCGCCGCATAATGGGTCTATGACGATATCTTCAGCGCGTGGATCGGAAAGAAGTGTCATCGCCGCTGCAATACTTGGCCGCAGCGATCCCTGAATATGCTCGGTTTTATAGAGCCGATGCCGCATTTCTGCGCCGCTTAGTCTAACCCCAATAATTGCTTCACCATAAAATAAACGCAGCCATATTTCCAAATCTGCCTCGTCGTCTTGCTCTTTTATCTTTGCAGGAAACATATCGCGCAGTGCGGCGCGCAAAGTATTTCCGGCGTCTATTCGGCGGAAATCGTGGTTACCGGTCATTTGAGCAACCACGCGCCAAGATTTCGGGCTTTTCATGGAATGCGCTTGGCTCCAAAGCAATAGCGCGCCCGGAATATCAATTTTTTTAGCGGCTCCGAATAAAGCACGCAAAGCGTTTTCCGGCAAAGGTGATTTTGGCGCCCGCGCAAAAGAGAGTTTAGCTTTTGCAGGTGGCGCCTTATTGGCCGAAAGTTTTGGAATAAACGCCAATTGGGCAAAAATATCTTCCGTAGTTCGCATCTCCATCAACCGGGCAGGCGAAGCTGTGGTCTGGAAAAAAGCAGCTCCACGCGCAAAACGAATTTGATGTGCGTCTTCACAGCGCATACGCAGTTCGGTAAACGCGGTAGATTCTAGGCCTGGCATAGTAAAAGCAAAATAATCTAAAGGCTTTTTCATAGCGCCTTGGGTGGTTTCCTTTCAAGTTGCGGCTTGGCAAGCGGAAGCGAAAACCAAAAAGATGAACCTTTGCCAACTTCAGATTCTACGCCGACTGCTCCATGGTGCGCTTCTATAATTTCTTTGCAAATAAATAACCCTAACCCCAGTCCAACAGATAGTTTGGGGTAAGGTTTTTGTTTACCGGATTGTGATTTATATAGGTGTTCCCAAATCTTATTAAGTTCATCAGACGGTATGCCTATACCAAAATCTATCACGGTAACTTTTACCTCTTCAGCGTTTTCTGATACTACAATTTCCACCGGTTCAGATTCTTTCGAAAACTTCAGCGCATTCATAATAAAATTGGTAAGCACTTGTTTCAATCTTATTGCGTCGGCAGTAACCAGCAATATTGTCGCATCTGGTAATATTACTAACCGAATTATACGATCAGGATAGGAATCGGCAATATTGTTTACTTCGGTTGCTGTAAGTTCAACGATATTAACTTGGCTGAATGATATATCAAAGGTATCGCTTTCAATCTGCCCCGATACAACTAAATCATTAATCAGTCGAAGTTCTACATCGCATTGATTATTTGCGCGAATCAGCATATCTTCGAGTTTTTGCAGCGTCGCAATATGTTTTTCTGCGTCTTCAGGATGCTTGATAATGCCGGTAATTTTCAACTTGGCATATTCTATTGTGGTTTTAATGCTTGTTAATGGGGAGCGTAAATCATGTGAAATAACTTTCAGAAAATCATCCATCTTTTTGCGGGCAGCTATTTCGTTCATTGAAATTTCTTCGGCCAGCAGTTGGTTTTTATGTAAACGATCATATTGCGCTGTGATTGCAAAAATATGCGCAATATTTTTTGCTAATCTTTCAGAATCAGGGCCAAATTGATAACTTGGATTAAAATGCTCCATTGTATACAGCCCAATAAGTTCATTGCCAAGCAAAATCGGCGTCATCAAAACCCAGCGTTCACCGCTATCGTTTTCTTCAGGCACAGGCTCCAACTGGAATTTTTTAGGGAAACATTGCCCTGAACCTAATAATTTCAATTCATCTGGCGGAAATTCACCAATATTTATTTTGGGTATGCGCTCTTTCCAGCGTTTTAACCGCGGGACGGTTGATCCTGCTGAGGCGATTGGCTGTAAAAATCCGGTTTTCGGATCGATGAATGAGACACTGATAGATTTAATTTGTAAAATGTTTAAGGCAATTTCTGCAATATTATTACAAATTTCTTCAAGCGATAAGTGCGCTGAAGTCAGCAGCATTTCCGACATTAAAAATAATGCTTGCAAAGAATCTTCTATCTGCCGGTTCAATAAATATTGCTCGGTTACATCCGCAAATACACCAATCCAGCCTAGATGGTTGCTATTGTTATCATAAACCGGGCCGCTGCGTATCAGCGCCATGCGGTACACACCATCTTTGCGTAAAATGCGAAACGTCCCGGAATATATGCGGCGATCTGTAAATACGGCCGTGTATAATTTCTCGGCGACTTCCCTGTCATCCGGGTGCGCCAAATTCAGCCATGATTTGTCGGCAACTTCTTCCGGCTTAATCCCGCTGAAATCTACCCAACCCTTTACATCTATTGGAGTTAAATCCGGTCCTAAAAAATAAACGAACTGATATGGGAAATATAATTCTGAGGCAAATTGCTGCTGAAAATATCGGTTGTTTTGTAAAATATATGCTACAGGATCGCTGCCACCGGCAGAAGCATGCAAAATATTATCATCCATTTCACCCTCCATCGTTGCTTTTTGTCTGAAGCAGCTATTTTGCATAAATATTACTCAGGCAAACATAATCGTATATAGTATACGATAGATTGGTAATTTTAGGTAACAATGCTGTTCCAACGATGCATGATCTGGCCACATATGCCGGGATTAGTAAGGGGCGGAAGCCCCTTACGCGGGGCTTGGGGTGTCCCCAAAATCTCTTTTTATTTTATTTTCCGATGGGAAATATTGGTAGCCGAGCAGCAAGGGCGACCGCAAGGGTCGCCCCTACCGGATTGCATGGCCTCAGGTGTGACCGTGCGGCGTATGCTCTAAAACAAACGATATGGGGTGACGCTTGTGTTCCGCGCAGCGTAGGTGGCTTGGCGGCCACAAAACGAACACCACACGATGATGAACTTTAACAATGAAAGAGGGACAAGATATATTTCGTAATCAGGGATACGTAAGGGGCGGTAGCCCCTTACGCGGGGTTTGGGGTGTCCCCAAAATCTCTTTTTATTTTATTTTCCGATGGGAAATATTGGTAGCCGAGCAGCAAGGGCGACCGCAAGGGTCGCCCCTACCGGATTGCATTGCCTCAGGTGTGACCGCGCAGCGTATGCTCTAAAACAAACGATATGGGGTGACGCTTTTGTTCCGCGCAGCGTAGGTGGCTTGGCGGCCACAAAACGAACACCACACGATGAATCGTGTGGCTTGTTTCCCCACCTCCACCCGTGTATAGCCGGTCAGTGTTTGTTCAACAACAGGCGCTATGGGGTACTCAATGTACT
>JAJYBV010000132.1 GCA_021778805.1 Chloroflexota bacterium
AGCGTTGCAGGATGCGATCCAGCTGTTTGTGTATGCTTGGAATCGTCGTCAGCTCTTTCGTCGGGACCATCCTCGCTATTCAGCTCATGTCTGTTCAATTCGCTTACCCGTGACTTTAGCCACTCCCAGAGTATTTTTGCGGAAAGAGTTATGGAATGGCAATAAGGAAAGATTTAAAGAACAGTTCTTTTCGCGCAATTCTTTGTATTTGTGGGTGTTTCAAACATATTGGAAAAGAAAAAAAGAGTATACAGCGCTGTTTCAAACACCGGAATTTGCTGCTAAAACGGTGCTGCGATTTAGTCGGCCAGGGAAATGCGCTGCTTGGTTGAAAAACCTGAAGGAAACGCACGCAGCTAAGCATACTGCAGAATTATAATATACCATCCGGAACAATTAAACCTTCATTTTGCAATTCAGCTAATATTTTTGTATCTTCTTTTGTCAGTGGAGAATTTACTTGCCGCCACATTGTGAACATATCCGGTCGGCGTATCAACGTGTTGCGCAGCGACTGCCGGCGTCGCCAGCGAAATATTTCTGCGTGGCTGCCGGATAATAATTCTGCCGGCACAGCCCATTCGCGAAATACTGCCGGACGTGTATATTGGGGATATTCCAGCAAACCGGATGTATGCGATTCGTCGGCGGTCGATGTTTCGTTGCCTAATACACCCGGAATCAATCGAATAACAGCGTCTGCTACAACTGCGACGGCAGGTTCACCGCCGGTTAACACAAAATCTCCCAATGAAATTACTTCTGTTGCTAAATGCTGAATGATGCGTTCATCAACGCCTTCGTAGTGGCCGCAAATAAAACTTAACCGGCTTTCATTGCTAAGCTGCTCGGCAATTTTTTGATTGAATGTTTTGCCTTGCGGCGCTAGAAAAATAATCGGCCCTCCGGTATAAAACTGCTCTACAGTTTCAAACACCGGCTCTGCTTTTAAAACCATGCCGGCGCCTCCGCCATACGGGCTGTCATCACAGGTTTTATGGCGATCTATTGCGGCGTCGCGAATATTATGGATGTGTATATCTACTAACTGCGCTTTTTGTGCCCGCGCAATAATACTGGATGTAAATGGCCCTTGGAAAAATTCAGGGAACAGTGTATAAATATCAATAATCATATTTGTAGTATATGATCTGCCGTACAAAGCCGGATATAACGGTTTGCGCCACGCATTGCTGCAAGGTTTATGCGCTTGGCAGATAGGTGCTGAATATGCGAGAAATACAGGACCTTTGCTATGGCGGCTGCGGCAAGATTTTTGTCAATGTTACGATATAAACAAGGCAAAAGCCGTAGATACGCTAAAAGAGCCAAAATTATAGCTAAGTCTGGAAAATAGCCATGCGCAGCGATTACTTCAGTCCTAAGATACTACGCCGCAAGGTTGCTTAAAATGCGTAAAAAAGAGGCTTTTGTCACAAATTTTATATTTTTAAGTGGAGGGGCTTGCCTTTCGGCATAGAATATGTTATAGTATTGGAAGCAGGTTTGAATTATATCAAACCTTATCTATCAGTATCTGCATGCCTCTAGGGAAAGTGAAAATATTCATGTTTCCCCTTCTCAGTTTTCACTGAGATTGGCCCCCAATTTCATACAAGCACGTAACCTAAGCGCAAAAAGAAAAACAACATGTGAAATTTTAGATCAGTTGTAAATAACGCGCTTGGTTCACAAGGTGTGAAGGCAATGCTTAAGAAATCACACCTTCGTTAAGGATGATGTGGCGCATCATATTTTTATGAGTTGGAGAATATACTGCTCATCTATCCGCAATCCCGGCAGATTATGCAATGCACATAATCTTAATCCAAGCGGCGTAAATTTTCGGGAAATGCAAAACAGCCAAATATTTGTGGGGCGCGCCTGACATCCACGGCGCAGAATCCACTAATAAAAAATTTATTTCACTTTCCGTACCTGATTTTGAGGAGGAAGATATCTTCCATATGACATGGACCAGATATGAACAAACAACCCATTCTACCTTTGCCGGCCCTCGGCCCAATTCTTTGAATATTGTTGAACTTGAAAACAAATCGCTCGAAGAGCTTCAAGATATATCTCGTGAACTGGATATACCCGGCTATACTAACCTGCGTAAACCTGAACTCATTTTCCGCATGCTGCAGGAACATGGAGAACATCAGGGGATATTTTATAACGCCGGTATACTGGAAATTGTTGATGAAACACATAGTTACCTGCGGCAGGAACGCTTTCTTTTAGGGCACGCCGATGTGTATGTTTCCCAATCACAGATCCGCCGTTTCGGTTTACGGCAAGGTGATATGGTCGCCGGGCAGGTGCGCCCACCAAAAGATAATGAACGCTATTATAGTTTGCTGCGCGTAGAATCAGTAAACAGCGTCGACCCCGAATTAGCCAAACAGCGTCCGCATTTTGAAACACTTACCCCGATCCATCCGGATAAAATGTTTAATCTCGAAACGACTACATCAAATTTAACCGGGCGTATTATTAACTTAGTTGCGCCATTGGGGCGTGGGCAGCGCGCGCTGATTGTTGCGCCGCCGAAAGCCGGCAAAACCATTCTGCTGAAAAATATTGCAACCGCTATTTCTACGAATCATCCCGATGCGCACTTGATTATCGCCCTGATTGCCGAACGCCCCGAAGAAGTAACCGATATGCGCAGATCGGTCAACGCCGAAGTAGTAAGCGCTACTTTTGATGAGGATGTAAATACCCATACGCGAGTTGCCGAAATGGTTTTGGAACGCGCTAAACGGCTTGTAGAAAGCGGCCGTGATGTGGTGATACTACTAGATAGCTTAACCAGGCTTGGCAGGGCATATAACACATTAATGCCGAATTCCGGCCGCACTCTTTCCGGTGGTTTAGACCCCATTGCGCTGTATCCGCCCAAGCGATTTTTCGGCGCAGCGCGCAATATTGAAGAAGGTGGCAGTTTAACTATTGTCGCTACCGTTTTAATCGATACAAACTCACGTTTGGATGACGCCATTTATGAAGAGTTTAAAGGCACCGGTAATAGTGAAATTACTTTGGAACGCAAATTAGCCGAACGCCATATTTTCCCGGCAATCGATATTAGCCGCTCCAGCACGCGACGTGAAGATTTGCTCCTTGATGATCGCACCATGAAATCGGTCGTTACCATGCGCCGTGCGCTTAACGCTATGACTGAAAAGAATGGCGACGCGGTAGAAGTGATTTTAGAACGCATTGCTCGAACGAAAGATAACAATGAATTCTTAAACAGTTTGCAAAAGTCACTTTCGTAATTTCTTCAGATATACCTGTTTTTATTGACGCGGATCCACCGGATTCGCGTCAATGCTGTTTATATCCCCAAACATTCTTAAATGCTTGACATAGCACTGGAACCAAATTACACTAAAGGCATACTTTTTAATTGGTAGGGATCGCTATATCGTATGCCAATTTCTTTTGACACAGACAGTCATGATGATGACTTGTATTATGATGAGTCTGACATTCTCGAATATCAAGATTCCGATGAGTATGAATCCGCGGAATATGGCCTTGCCAGAAACCAAGAACATTTTTATGCCCCCAGTTCACTGGAATTGTATGCCGACGAAGACGAATCTGGTGAGTTTTCCAGTGTATTTGAATTGACTAAAGCGCCGCCGCCTTTGGTAATTGCCGGAACCGCACAATTTGCGTTTACGGGGCGTTTGCCAAAACGCCGTTTGCGGCCGTTCGGCTGGCATTTTCTTACGATTTTTGTAACAATTACAGTCATATTCAGCGCATTTATCAGCATGCAGCCGCTTACGGCAAATCAACAAATTATCGGTTACAGCAATTCCTTTATGGGGCTGGCAAATTTAATAGCTCTGCCCGTAAATCATCCGTTTGAACCGTACCGTGTGCCCGGAGGGGAAACATTTCTATCGTTGTCGCAACAAATGGGTGTTCAGTTGGGGGGTATTTATGAGGCAAATCATTTTTTAGCTAACGCCCAATTGCAGGCGGGTCAGGAAATACTGATACCAACTGATCCGGAATATGGCGCTAATTATTATCCGCCTTTACCAATGGTCGGCGCTTATATTGGCTATAATCTGTTCAATAAAGAGAAAACCCTCGGAGACCATATTGCGTTGCTGTCTACCCAACTGGCGGCTGATATCTATGGGTATTCTTCAAATTATTTTAATACGCAAACCACGCCGCCAATTGTGCAGCAAGTGTGGGATAATCCCGCTTGGGGCAATGGCAATGTACAATGTGTTGCGTTTGTTGATGGCGCCTATAAATACGCCGGAATTACGTTGCCTACTACACCTAATGCGGTGAATTTTTGGGGCGCATATAGTTTCTTACCAGGATATGCCGAAATTGCTAATGGTCAGGGGTTGCCGGCGCCGGGTGATATTATTGTAATGTCTGGCGGTCAGCAGGGATTTGGCCATGTTGCCGTTGTTGTTTATGTAGAACCGCCTGTCGGCAATAATTATGGCGCCATGGTTATCGCTCAATCTAATTCGCCATCATCGCTGGCAATAATGATTATTACTCCCAGCGGATATGTAGAGTCTTGGCCGTTTGAACCGGTGATAGGCTTTATTCGCCCGCAAGGATAACTTCAAATAAAAAATAAATTGAAATAATAGCGGAACGTCGCAATAAATTCAAGTGGTAAACTGAGAGGATTGGTATGCCGAAATTTAATGATACATATTCGGATGAATATTGGGATGAATATGATCACGATGAGGAAGACGATGATGGGTATATAAGCAGAGCCGATTATCGAGCTTATCGTGAATTTACCGATACGAACAGCCGAATATATGAATCAATGCAGTTAGAGCCATATCAACAAACAAATCATCCTGCAATGTATGATGACTCTGACGCAAACGCCGCCGATTTGTATCACAGCCCGCCATTAATCATTGCCGGGTCCGGCCAGCCGATACTGAAGCCAGTGAAACGCCGCAATAGACCGGTGATATTGCATACCATCATTATTCTTATAACCGCGGTTGCTGTGTTTAGCGCGATGATCAGTATTGGTCCGCTGAGCAGCATATCAGGCAATAATTTAGCCAATCCATTTTTTGGCCTTTCAAATTCGTTGTCGCTTTCAGGGGCACAAAAATTTATTGCATATCGTATTCGACAGGGAGATACGTTCGACTCCATTGCAGCGCATTTTGGTGTGCAATTAGGCGGTATATTTGAAATGAATCACTTACGGGCCGATGCGGAAGCAATTGTTGGCGAATTAATTATGGTGCCGACAAGCCCCACCTATGGAGAAAATTATATTCCACCGCTGCCACCAGGCATAGATGTTGCTGCCGAGGCGTATCCACCGGTGAATATTCCAATTATCGGCAATGGCTGCCTTTTCTGTGCGGTTGCCGGCCAAACAAATCCTGGCGGATTGTGCGCGCCAACAGCCGCTGCCGCCAATGGTGTGCCGCTGAATTACGATTTGATTAACCCGAACCCTAATTCGCATTGGGTTCGCGGTTTTACACCTTATCATAGCGGAGTTGACCTAACTTCAGGAGTATATGGAACACCGTTATACGCCGCGCAATCGGGAGTGGTCATCTTTGCGGGATTCGACAGCGGCGGCGGTGGCTGGTCGATTAAATTAAACCACTGCTATGGCCTGGCAACATCGTATTCCCATATGGTTGGAATTATCTTAAAAGTTGGCCAGTTTGTAAAACAGGGCCAATTAGTTGGATACCAAGGCAATTCCGGTGAATCGTTTGGCTCGCATATTCACTTCATGGTTTGGTGGCATAATATTCCCATAGACGCTACTTGCGCCTATACCAATTTAGATGGACAGGGAATTAACATTACATATCACTATAATGGATGTCCGCCGGATTTACACCACTTTGCGTGGCCCTGATTCATAGCAAAATGTCGGCTGTATGGTGTTTTACAATACATCAGCAGCCGGCATATGGTCTTTAACAATTAAAGAGGGATAAAAATACCAGCAAACCAGGGATACGTAAGGGGCAGCGCCCCTTGCGCGGGGAATGGGGTGTCCCCAAAATCTCTTTTATTTTATTTTCCGATGGGAAATATTGGTAGCCGAGCAGCAAGGGCGACCGCAAGGGGTGCCCCTACCGGATTGCATTGCCCCATGTGTACCGTGCAGTGATTATATTAAAACAAGCGTATTATGGACGGCGCTTTCGCTCCGGTGCGATGTAGGTGGCCGGGCGGCCACAAAACGAACACCACACGATGAATCGTGTGGCTTGTTTC
>JAJYBV010000039.1 GCA_021778805.1 Chloroflexota bacterium
GCTCCTTTTTCTCTTGCTTTGCTGCTTCATTTATAGTATATCTATTTCTTCTCGCGCTGACAAGTCTTTTTTACAGAGACAAGAAATTCGTAACGCAATATTCTAGGGCGACCGCAAGGGTCGCCCTTGCCACACTATCCCCTAAATTGTTACAAAAATTATTTGCTTTTCAGGAAAACGACGGAACAGTTATTACCGGCAAATAGGTTGGAGCAACCGGATCTACCGTTATAATTAAACTAAACGTTGTTCCATTCAGCAACGTATTATAGTAACCTTGGGTCGATCGCCATTCCAACAGATATTTTCCCGGTGGAATATCTAAAAACTTAAAATAGCCGTTCGCGTTAGTATCCGCATAATACTGCTGGCCGGAAGTTTGGTAAGATCCGCCGGCAGATGAAGGCGCAGTCCACTGAGAGGAAAGCCGCACATTAACATACGCTGGCAACGGTTTGCCGCTAGCTAACACTAGTTGTCCGGTTACCGATACCCCGTTTGCAAGAAATGTTGCAGCTTGTTTGCCTTGCGGCGTGCTTGGAAATTGCGCCGCTAATACTTGATATTCCTGGCTGGCCGGCCCATAATTTTGGCTGGCAATTAACTTCTGCGCCCAAGTAAGCAATACTTGCGGAGCAAGGCTCTCCGATTGCGCAGCTTCGGATGATTTGCCGAAATATTTCAGCAGCACAGCATATGCGTTATACGATTCTTGATAATAATTTTTCTGCGCATAGGCGTTTGCCTCACCCAATATTGCGGGAGCGCCTTCAGATAACGCCGTTGCCGCAGCCGGATAAGAGGAAAAATTTTCAATCAGTGAAGTATACTGCTGTCCCGCTGTTATAGCGTCGCCATGGGCATAGGCATACTCGGCGTAGCTTAACATTGCTTGGGGAATGGTATTTTTGGCTTGGGCAGCCTGGGGCAGCGTTGGAAAATTATTTTCCGTATACAGTAATTCTTGGATTCCTGCGGAATAGTTATGCGCATTCACCAAACTTATTCCCCAATTGAGGTACGCCGTTGCCAATGTTTTTGAAAACGGCGGCTTATATCCCAAATTGACTAATCCATTAACGGCAACTGAATAGTTGTTGTGAGATTCCGCATAAGAGATTTGCGCGCGATACGCCGGTTCATTCAGCGCAAGAAGCGCAACCCCAATAACCGCTATTGCAACAGTTGAAATAATCCAATTTCGTCGACCAGCTGCCTGTTCCCCGATAAGTGAAACAACACCGGCTACTGAAAACACCAATAGCGCAATGCCTCCAACAATGAAGGCTACTTGCATGTTTGGCATGACCAGCATAAAAATACCGGCTAAAAGAACACTAATGGTAACAAACGAAAACGGAGACCAAAATGAAAATCGTTTAAAAATATTGAGCGATTGTGCCTGTGAGTTGTCCATAAAAATGACGTGGTCTTCTCCTATTTCCCTTTTAATAAATCTAGTATATACATTTCTTCAACACGCTATAATCCGCGAGCTTGCGCTATGTGGTGAAAAATAGCATGCGCGCCTATGGCAATGGATCCTAACCCCGAAGCTAACGGTAAAAATGAAAGAATTGAGTTTCCCGATGAAAACGCTGTACTAATACCTAACGTATGCAATTCCGATAACACTAAGCTGCCGAATGAGCCAAATAAAGAAATTCCAACACGAACAACAATGACATCACGAATTACCATACGCAGCAGACCGGTTACCGCTTCATAAATCAGCCACATGCCACCGGAAAACGCAGCAATGACAGCGCCGGCATAATATGGAATAGAAGAACCGCTGATGTGCAGCGCTGAAGTTACAAGAGAAGGCGAATGCACTCCAATTTGGTATCCTAAATATCCCCCGCCTAAGATAACAACTAAAAGACCAAATGAGACGCCAAAACGATGTTTTTTCATAGGTATGTCTCCTTTTTAAGTTTGAAAGAGCTAATCACTTTCATGAACTGCCGGTAATACAGGCTCAGTTTTTGCTGCTAATAATTTTCGGCGCTTTGGCCATTCGGTTTCTTTGCACAACGATATGATTCGGCCAGCCAAATATTATAGAACTTAAAAGCATTCTACCATCTAAGCTTAAACTTGCAAAATAATAAACCGGTTTACTTATATATTTGACCGTTAAACCCATCTAATTCAGGACAAACATATGATATCCGGCAGGGTACTCATATAGCATAGCCCATTTGGCAGTAACATTCTATGGATAAATGCGTGGATAACTCACGTTTGTATGGTACTCACCTGTGGAGAAACTCTCCCAAATTTGATTGCATAAGTGTTCCCGACGGCAGATTCTCGGTTTGCGCATTGTGCTTTCAATAGCTATAACTCACAAGTTTTCCACAATGCGGAAAAACCGTACTTTTGTGTATTGGATATCTTAAAAATATGTGAGCATACTATAGATCTGACCGGTGGGTATACACAAATATGTAGCCTTCCGGATGGGTATTTGTACGCGCTGTTATCCAATGGGATATAATACAGTTTAGAAATTCTGTTTAAAAATTATTCCAAATAAATTTAGATTTTTCGAGGTTCACTGCGGTATGGATCGTTTGCCGCCACAAAATATTGAAGCTGAGGCGTCGGTTCTTGGCAGTATTTTAATAGATCCGCAGGCAATTTCAACCGCAGTTGAAATTCTTGCTCCCGATGACTTTTATCGGGATGCGCACAAACACATATACCAAGCAGCGCTGGATTTGTATATGCGCAGCACACCGGCCGATTATGTGACATTGGCTAATGAGCTGGAGCAGCGCGGGCAAACAGATTTAATTGGCGGCCCGGAATACCTGATTCGTTTGGTAAACATGGTGCCAACCAGCGCAAATATTGAATATTACGCCCGCATTGTAGAACGTGACTCGATTATGCGCAAACTCATTACAGTAGCCGGCCAAATTGCGGCGCTGGGCTATAGTGATATGGATGCGCCGAACGCGCTGGATAAAGCCGAACAACTGCTGTTTGCCATCAGTGAGAAAGTGTCTCGCAATGATTTTGAACATATTCGTGATATTCTCGATCAATATTATGATAAATTAGAACGATTACATAATATGAAAGGCGAAATTATCGGCGTCTTAACCGGTTTTCACGAACTCGATAAAATGACCGGTGGTTTACAGCAATCCGACCTGATTATTTTGGCGGCGCGTCCCAGTGTTGGCAAAACAGCCTTTGCGCTTTCCTTAGCGCATAACGCCGCGGTAAAAGCGAAAGCGCGGGTGGCAATTTTCAGCCTGGAAATGAGTAAAGAGCAATTAGCCCAACGATTGCTTTCTATGAACTCCGGCATTGAACAGCAGCGCCTGCGCACCGGCTATATCAGTGACGCAGATGATGAATGGTCGCGCATCAGCTACTCCATTGGTGAACTTGCCGAAACGGAAATCTATATGGATGATACGCCCGGCATTTCTTTGATAGAACTGCGATCGAAAGCGCGCCGTTTAATGAGCCAGCACCCAGTTGATTTAATTATTTTGGATTACTTGCAGCTAATGCAAGGCAGCGCGGGTTCGCGGGGCGAAGGAAACCGGCAGCAGGAAATTTCTGAGATCAGCCGGGGATTAAAAGGTATTGCGCGTGAACTGAATGTGCCGTTTTTAGCGCTCAGCCAGCTTTCACGCGCAGTTGAAACACGCCAATCAAAAGTGCCGATGCTCAGCGATTTGCGCGAAAGCGGTTCTATCGAACAAGACGCCGATATCGTACTTTTCATCTATCGTGATGATGTCTATAACAGCGAAACGGAACGCCCGAATATCGCAGATATCTACGTAGCTAAGCACCGCAACGGCCCAATCGGTCAGTTCAGCTTATACTTTGTAAAAAATCAAACGCGCTTCCGCGATCTTGAATTGCAGCAATATAATGAGTCGGTATAATTGATTTATTTTCGCGCAATGTGCCGTTTGCATCATTGTTTTGCTGCTTGGTTTTGAGAGTTTTTAACCTGTTAGGTATTTTTTCATTCATTTTTTATTTTTGGAGAGCCTGCGCAATGACTGCTTTTACCGGATTTCCTTCAACTCGCGGCGCAAGTGTGCCTGTGCCGGATCTCTTTTTTTCGGCGGTGCTGCCGCAGATTGAGGATCCGCTGGAGTTAAAAGTAATTATAAAGCTTTTTTCCGTCTTATATCATAAAGGCGGCGCGCCGCGTTGTATCAGCGACAGAGAAATGCTGCAAGATACTTCATTGCGGCAACTTCTCCGCCGCAAAGGCGATCCCCGCACCTTTACCGAAAGGCTGCAAACCGCGCTCAACGCCGCTACACAGCGCGGCGTTTTATTGCGGGTGCGAGTGCGTATTGAAAACAGCGTCGTCAGCTGGTATTTCTTCCATACGGATAGAAACCGCAAATATGTAGAAAAACTGCTGCGCGGTGAAGTCACTCCGCTGCGCTTATTGGAATTAGAGGGCATAGATGCACAAGACGCAAAGTTGGCGGTAGAACTGGAACGGCCGACTATTTTTACTTTATATGAGCAGAACATTGGTTTACTGGTTCCGCTTGTTGCAGAACAGTTAATCGACGCAGCCGAACATTACCCGCACGATTGGATAGCCGACGCATTCCGCGAAGCCGCCGATCAAAACAAGCGAAGCTGGAGCTATATTCGCGCTATTTTACAACGCTGGGAAACTGATGGCAGAGGTCAAAAGAAAAATGGATAATTTTCCCAATAATCAAATCGGAACACGCCGTTTTCAAAAACGGGTTACAGCGCGGCAAGAAATTTCTACGCCAACTTATATTGTCCCACAAGAAAATTCTGCCGCAGATCAATCATTGCGCCGCTTCCAGCCACCGGCAACGGCTCTTGGAGCACAACCCAGTTTTCAAAGCAGCGAGCCGGTTAGCAGAGCAGATTCGTCAGGCAAAATTCATCGGCGCACGGCAAAATTATACCTTGCTGACGGCAGAACATTAGAGTCCCATAAAAACAAGCGGCAGCAAAAAAAAGCCCAGCCGAACAATTCCGCACAAACACCGGCAGCGCCTTCATCTGCCATTGCAAACTTGGTTGCGCGCAGCGAAGATATCATATTAGAGTTACCTTCCCTGCGGCCGCATACGGAACGCAGTGCGCCGACCGCTAAACCGCAGCAGCAGGATACACTTCCGGCAAAACCTAAATCGCCGGCTATATTTGCGCCGCACATTCCCAATTTTCCGCAGCGCGATACCCTGCTTCAGGAAGATGAATGCCCGTTTTGCCATGGCGCGGGTTACTTGCGTAGAGATGTTCCCGTTGGGCACCCGCTGTTCGGCAAACCTATTCCCTGCGAATGCAAACAACGCCAGCTCGAATCGAAACGTCGCGAAGACCTTTGGCGGCTTTCGCAGCTTTCCGCCTTTCAGGATATGACCTTTGAAACATTTAACCCCATGGTCCCCGGCTCTATGGAAGCGTTTCGCGCGGCGCGACAGTACGCCGAAGATCTTGATGGCTGGCTGGTTCTAAGCGGACCCTGCGGCAGCGGTAAAACACATTTAGCGGCAGCCATAGCCAACCAACAGTTCCAAGATGGCACGCTGGTGCTATTTACCGTCGTTCCACATCTGCTAGATCATCTGCGATCTACATTTGCGCCGCAAAGCAACGCTACATACGATGAATTGTTTGATAAAGTGCTGAACGCCGGCCTGCTTATTTTAGATGATCTTGGCGCGGAATATGCTACTTCCTGGGCGCAGGAAAAATTATTCCAAATTATTAATTCCCGGTACATCTACCAAATGCCAACCGTCATTACCACGAATGTAGACTTAATCCAAGATTTGGATGATCGAATCCGATCCCGATTAACGGATATCAGTTTGGTAAAACATGTGCAGCTGCGCGCAGGCGATCATCGGCCAATGAATCCGCCAAAAAGATAACCAATCGAAACTGGTTTTCAGCGATTCATGTCTATTTCACAACCGGCAGATGTCAAATAAGCATCTGCCAATCTATGCGCCAAATTCAGCAAGCAAAGTAGCTGCCGAATATTCCCTGCAAACAGCCGATACGCTGCCTAACTATAAGCTCAAGCGAAAGTCCTATTCTAGCATATTGTTGAGTAAACATGATATGCTGATGAAGAATCTTTTTGTACTGAAAAGGAGGTTTTTGCGAAGTATGCAGTATGCAAAACAAAAATTGCACAAACCTGTTCCCAAAACTACCGCCACCACCGTGTGGCGTCGCATATTGCATAAATCCAAAAACCACATTGCGCCTTTTTTATACAATCGGTGCTGCCGCGCGATTCAAGCAGTAGAATATAATGGGCAGACTTTGGAAATTATTGCCCCCACGATATTTACCGCAGAAATTTTTAAGCGCCATATTAAAACAATCCTGGAAGAAACCGCTTCAGCAATTGCGCAAAGGCCAATTTTTATCAACATACGCACAACACCCGAAGCAGCCACTGCGAAGGAAAGCGCAGAAGCAGCCAACAAAACCAAACAAAATAAAAGCAGCTCTGCTGGTTTACAGGTAGAATTTTCGTTTCCTGCGCTGCGCCCGCAGTTTACATTCGAATCGTTTATCACAGGTCCATCTAACATGCTGGCATACGCTGCGGCGCAAACTGTTATTGAAACGCCAGGGAAAAGCTATAATCCGCTATTTATTTACGGTGGAGTGGGATTGGGTAAAACACATTTAATGGTTTCAATTGGCCATAAGCTGCAAAATAAAGGGCTATTAGTGCGCTATGTAACTACCGAGGATATCATTAACGATATTATCCAAATGATTCAAACTCAATCCGAAAAAGAATTCCACGATCGCTATCGGAATATTGATGTTTTGCTTGTAGATGATATTCAATTTATCGGAGGCAAAGACCGCACTGAAGAAGAGTTTTTTCACATTTTCAATACGCTGCATTCTGCAAACAAACAAATCGTAATTACAAGTGATCGCCCGCCTAGGATGATTCCCACGCTGCAAGATAGGCTGCGTTCCCGCTTTGAGTGGGGCTTGCTGGCAGATATTATGCCGCCGCCATATGAAACCAGATTGGAAATATTACAAGCTAAAGCAGCTACCGCGCAAGCGCCGGTTCCGCAATATGTGCTGGAAACCCTTGCTAAGCCGGATGGCGCCAGCCCACGCACGCTGGAAGGAGCGCTAAATTCGGTAATTATGCGGGCCAAAGCGCGCAACGGATCTGTTTCCATCAGCGACGCCTATGTTGTAATGCGTGAAAGTTTAAGTGTTGAACAAAAATTGCCCATAGAACCGGAAGTTGTTGTAGATATTGTAGCGCAATATTATCGCATACCCACTGACGATATCATCGGGAAAAAACGGAATAAAGAATGCGCTTGGCCCAGACAAGTTGCCATGTACCTGTTAAGAAAAGAAACCGACACATCGCTTTCTCAAATTGGCGTGGCGCTTGGCGGACGCGATCACACCACAATTATGTATGGCTACGAGCATGTGGCAAATTCAATAAAAAATAACCAGCAGCTGCAATTTGAGATCACCTCACTGCTGGTTAAACTGCGCGAAATGCAGCAATAACCACAAAATTTTTTGTGTGAAGAACCAAATGACCACTCAAGTTTTTAAAAACCGGCAAGCAGTTTAAACACCGGAATCTTCTTCTTTACCCTCATTTTCTCCGGGAGGGAAAACAATAGTTTTGGAATAATCGAACACAACGCGGGTTTCTTCAGGCATGGCGAGATAATAGACCATTTTGGGTCTGCTGGCGACTAAATGCGCCAAATGAATGCGGGCCAATTCTTTTAAATTATTATGATCGTGACTGCTGTCTCCACAACCGACAAACCAGCCGCTATCTTCAGTTTTATTGGAAGCAATGCGATCGAACACCATAATTTTGCTTTTAGCGTTTAAATTACGGCAAATAATAGCCATTTCAGAGCGATGCGGGTGATGGCCAATTTTTTGAATATTGAATCGGCGCACCGTAGAATCTTGTCGGGTTAAAATTGTCATAGCGTTCACTGCTCCGGCAGTGTAATCTGAAGAATCAGGAGAAAACGGCTGGGCTAATTCCTCTATTTGCAGCATAACGCCATCCGGAGCTAAGGTAAACCGCAGTGTCGTCCACCCATAGCGCATTGTTTCGCCGGAATGAATTTTTTGTCCGGAAACCATCACATAATCAGAAATATAGCGAAATAGCCGTTCCGTTGAATCTTCGGGGATTTGGCTGTTCGCTTCAAGGGAAATTTCCATCTGCCCAACCGATTGCAAGCCCTCTGTTCTGGCCCTGCGGGCGCCATTCGGCGCAACATCATATAAAATTTGCATAAATCCACATAACTCCAAAAAGTATCAAACAAAACCATCTTGCTTCTATTATATTATATGAATTCGATTAAACAGCCCAAATCATGCGCCACATCCAAAAATGTTTTTGGCGCTAACGGCGGTAAATGATGCCGTTCCGCCAATAAATCCAGCGCGGCGCGGCGATTGCTATCAAACACACTGCCGGAATTATCTTGGGCGGCAAGTCGCATGCTGTAATCTACCCCAATCTCACCCGGAACAAAAAGAATTTTGCCAATATTGCGCATCTTCAGCAAAAAATCCCAATCCTCACAAAATAACAAATCTTCATCAAAATAACCGGCGGCAATGCAAGCGCTTTTTCGGCATAATATTGTACTGGTAACGATATAATCGTCCCGGCGAAACCGCTCATAGTCATATGGCAAGCCTAAACGGCACGTTGCCTCTACAACACCGCGCGCATCTCTTTCTGTCGCTATTTTTTCAATGCCTATCAGCGCCTCATCATAGGCCAGCGCAGCAGATGAATCATTTTGCAGCGCTGCAGCCAGCCGCGCAATATGGTTTGGCCGATAGCAATCATCATCATCTAAAAACGCAATAAAATCACCGCCGGCAGCGCGAATACCAATATTGCGCGCGGCGCCGATTGTACAAGCCTGCTCTAATTGAAGCAGCTCCGGAGCGCGGGAAAAAGTATTTTGAAATGGCTGTATTGTTTCGCGCATATCTGCGCCTCCGTTATTAATTACAATAACTTCAATCTGCGAATATGACTGATTGCCAACACTAGCCAATGCCTCTTGTAACCGTCGTGGTCTGCGAAATGTTGGGATGATAACCGATACTAATGCTTCAGTTGTCATAAATTATTCCTTTTAGTATTACAGATTTTTATGATTCTGCCGCAAAATTTTCATTGTTTACCATGATAAGGGCAAGCTCTTCGCCAATGCGTTCTGCGTTTTCCGGCTTGCCAAAACTACTGCCATAAAGCGGATGCCCGATTTCAGGCGCCAACACAGCGCTAAGATGCAATTCTGAGTCAATAATCTCAGCATGAGCGCTAGCAGGTAGAGTATATTTCTGCCATATTTTACGAACAAACGCAATTTCAGCCATAGCGCAATAATAGGTTGGCTCATGATGTATTTTTGAAACAATATTTTGTATTTTTTTTGCGCTTGCGGCTGTTTCAAGAACAATAACACCTTGCCCGGCTGGAGGAATATGCACGCGAGGGTCTAAATATTCGGCAATTTCGCGTTCCAAATTCATCCACTTTAAATCAGCGGCAGATACAACAAAAGCATTAAATTCTCCGGAACGAAATCGTTCAAAAATTGCGCTGATTTCTCTTATTGCAATAACAATGTGTATATCCGGCCGCATATTTTTAAATATTTCGGCGCAAAGCACATTTTCAAAACCAATTACTGCGGATGGCAATATATGCTTTAACCGAGACCCTACCAGTGCGTCGCGCGAGTCTTCTCGAGGTAAATACGCCGCCAAAACCATATCTGAGGGAAGCTGTAATGGCAGATTTTTTAAATTGCGCACTGCAAAATCGATCGTATGCGATCGCAATGCAATTTCCAGTTCATCGGGAGAGTTCAAATCAGGTTTTGGGTTGAACCGCGGAGCATTAAATATTCTGTCATTGGAGAATGGCGCCGATTGAATGCTAATTTCATATTCAGGATAATAATTACTGAGCATATCGCGCACAAAATTAGCCTGAGCAATAGTTAGAGTTTGATTTTTCGCTCCAATGATCAGTTTCTTTTTATTTCTCTGCGCCATGCTCATAACCTTCTATTGCGCCAAGAAGCACATCATCCATAAAACAATCTAATCTGTTCCTAAAATCCGCCAATTCAGCAAAATCTTGACGGAACGACATACCTGTTATCACTGTATGCCGGGATAATGTTTGTTTAAAAAACAAAAACGCTTCCGTCATATCTTTCAATGAAATTTGTGCAGCGCTAGCTTCAGCGCCATAAGCGGCGCCAACTTTGCGGGCGTCTTGCAAATAGCGGCTATGTTCCTCGCGGCAATTTATATGTTGAATCAACAAGCCAAGCAATCGCTGACCAAAGCCGCGCATCCGTTCGCTATTCTCATTGTGGGGCATGCGCATGCGCCATTCCTGATGCGTCAACTGACGATCTAAATTTGGTGTATCAAAAGACACCATCGATTGCAATGGCGCGCTGTAATTTACTTCTTTTGCAGGAATTTCTAAATCTTGAATTGCAAGGAGCGCAGATAATAGAAATCTGCGATGTCCGCCTAAGGTTTTGCGCTGCGGAATTTTTCCGGTATCGCCCCAACGACGCACAGTTGTCGGAGGCGCGCCTAAAATACTGCTGGCTGCCTGCAAAGATACCCATTCCTCAGTCTGAATGCCATCATCTGCTGTATTTTGCATTTGTACATGCGATGTTCCCATATTTACTTCCCACATGCTTCAAATCATTTTGAATTATCTGAAATCAAAGCAAAACATCCTAACCATTTCATAAATTATATCGCCTGAATCCGTTAATTCATTAAGAATTGAGGGCGTTGTACAATTTCCGAATTCATCAACGCTGCGCAGCGCTGCGCGGCTGTATATCAGTCACTCATCCAAAGTTAAAGCAGTATACTTTGGATTACCAAAAAGATTGCATAGTTTTAGTCTATGCAATCTTGGTAGGATGACCAAGGAGGATATTGTTATTAAAATTTGCCTTTGTTTTTAAAATACCATAAAATGTATTCATTTCACTATATTTAGGAGATTTTGTGAGATATTTGACAGTTTCTAACCTGATCGTCTGCTCAATATTTTGCGCAAAGAGATATTCTGCCAAATAATACGGCAACTACAGCGCCAACTATTTGTTATTTGTTTTCGCCGCAGCAGATGTACTATAATGTATTTTTAATTGCAGCAGCAAAGGAATCATGATGAGCGCATTCGCCAATACCCCGGAACCGCCATATTACGCCGTTATTTTTACATCTGTGCGCACAGATGGCGATAATGGTTACGCTGAGATGGCTGAGGAAATGTTGCGGCTAGCGGCAGAGCAGCTTGGTTATTTAGGCGCAGAAAGCGCAAGAAATGAAATCGGCATTACCATATCTTATTGGCAATCCCTTGAAGCAATTTTGAACTGGAAACAAAACGAACGGCACTTAATTGCCCAGTTACGCGGCAAAACAGAGTGGTATCAACAATTTAAAATCAGAATTTGCAAAGTTGAACGCGCATATGAATTTACAGAAAACAGGTAAAAACCATAAAATAAAATTTTCATCCGCAACGGCAGCATGTACAGACATCAGCAAATTTCCCAGTGGCGCAACATCTGCCGCAATATGCATACGAAACGCCGAGCATACTGCTTCCGGGGTGCTATGCGGTAGTTCTACGCCTGCATACCCAGCAGACGCGCAATTTATAATGTACAGCGTAACTAAAACTATTATCGCAACGGCAGCGCTGCGTTATGTAGAAAAACAACTTTTGCAATTAGATACACCCATTGCGTTGTGGCTGCCAAATATTCCCCACGCCAGCAGTATCACTTTGCGGCAATTATTGCGCCATTCCAGCGGTTTGCCCGATTATGGCGGTTTGCCCCAGTACCGTGAAGCTGTTCGCAACGGAGCCACGCCATGGACAGATGCGGAATATTTAACCAATTCCCACGCAGAAACACTGTTGTTTCCGCCTGGATTAGGCTGGAGTTATTCTAATATTGGCTATATGGTTGCGCGTATGCTGCTGGAAACTGCACGCGGCGCGGCGTTTGATTTAATTGTGCAAGAAGAAATTTGTGATCCGCTTAAACTTACCGCTACGCACATACTCAAAAGTGATAAGGAATTAGCGCATCTGGAATTTGGATTAAGTTTAGAATTAGGAACGCAGGAACAGGGAGGAAATGTTGCTGAAAAATATCATATTGGTTGGGTATCTCACAGTGTTGCAGCTTCTACAGTACAAGAAATTAGTTTCTTTTTTGCAGCATTATTTGGCGGGGCACTTATTTCCGAGACACTTCTGCGAGAAATGTGTACCTATTGTCCTTTGCCTGTAATGCCGGATCGCCCATTTATTCGGCCCGGTTATGGCATGGGTTTGCAAATAGACCACGGATGGGCCGATGGCCCATTATATGGCAATTCTGGTGGTGGCCCCGGAGCAAGGATTCATATTAGTCACTTGCAGCGGAATAGCAACCCCATTACAATAGCTGTGGCCGCACCGGGAGAAAATATGGCTCAAGTAGAATACATTGCGGCGCAGATACTAAAAGAGCAGTTGTCTTAACAAATGTCCCCAAATAACTGCGCCGCAGCCTGATACATATTATTTCTAAGATGATGATCCGATGGTGTTCATAACCTGCGCATTTCCGGCTAAAATAATCCATGGCGCAGGGGAAGGCTGTGATGCGCCTGAAAGACTAAACCAATCTACTTCTCCGTTTTGCAAAGTCAAAGTAAAATAAGCATTTTTACTTAAAGCGCTGATACTTTTGATTGGTGAAGATACTGTAAAATTATAGTCAACAGATGCTTGCGGAATATTATATATCCAAACAGAATAAGTTGTTGCCCCACCCAAAATCGTATGATTTAAAACAGCCATCAACAATGCGCCATCCGGCGATACTGCCAGTGAAGAAATATCTCCGCTGGCAAAATTAGTGTTGACAAATGCGGCAACCGGTACGGTACTTACAATTTGAAAGGTAGAGGCTGATATAAAATACAAGTTTTCAGTTTCGCCGTTAAACACTACTATCTGCGAACTGTTAGCTAACACAGAAACGGAAACTATTCCCCACAAACCGGGAATAAATAATGGCTGCGTGGCGTATTGGCCGCTGGAAGGACGGATAAATTGAATAATCTCTCCGGTTTTACCAATTTCAGTGGCGCTTGTTGCCAACACAAGCAATTGATCGTTCGGCAAAACTGCTGCTTGTGTATTTAGATCGTTTTCACCTTGAATTAATGGAATTTGGAATGAAGATAATTCTTTTCCGGTTTGCGCATTAAATCGCAGTATATATAATTGCCCTTGCGCGACATTAGAGCCTGCGCCAAAAATAGTTATTGTAGTATTAGCAGCGTCCAGCCACATTTGGTGAATGTAGATTGTCCCGCTATTTGTTCCCGGCGGGCCGACTAATTGAGTTATATAGCGTATTTTGCCGCTAATTGGATCTATAGAAGCAAATGAAGCTGCTTCACCGGCTCCGGAACTTTCGGCAGGTTCAATCAATATTTTTCCGTCAGAGCTAAGCACCGGCGCGGCGCGGCTCGCTCCGCTGACACCTAAACCCGGCATAAATGGATGCTGCGGTGAAGCGGGAAGTGAATGTATAACTTGCCCGTTTCGTTCGTTTACAGCAATCACTTCACCAATATCCCACGTTGACCCATTGTATGCAACAGGTATAACTTTATTAGTTTCGGCGTATAACAGGCCGGACCCGATTGCTTGTACGTTGTTCAGTGAATTTAACGATCGTTCGGCGCGAAGAAACGTGTTTTGCAATATTGGCCCTAAAAACAGAGCTAATATAACTACAATTGCTACAATAGTTCCCAATGTTGTAATGGTTATTGTTCGCATACGCAAATTGATCTTGCGAAACACTCGAACCGCTTTTAAACGCCCTTGTGATTCTTCCAGTACAGCGTTCATCAAATTCGCTGCAGGTACATTTTCTTCTTGTCCCAGCGACGCAATTTGATCATACGCTTCAAAAAGCTCGCTATACCGCCGATAGCACGTATCACAGGAATTAATATGATCGTAAATTTCGCGAGAATCGGGCAATGGAAGCTCTTTTTGTATAATCGCCAGCAATAATTCCGCCTCTATAGGGCAGTGAACCCCGTGCAGTTTTCTGGTGGATGTTGGTTTCATTGCAAATCCTTTCCATTGCTGTCTTTGCCAGAACCATTCAGTTTTGTATCAATTTTTTTTTGCATACTTTCGCTGTTCCGCAGTTGTTCTACCGTATGGCGTAAATCAGCAAGATCCATACCTTGCGGCAGTGTTGTAAACTTTTCATCTTCATCGGAAGGATCAAATCCAAACCTGCGCACCTGAGTGGATGACACCGAAGGATTAAACTCTTCGGATTCAATATCTACAGAGGCAAAATCAGCCCTTTGTAAAAAAGCTAAATCTCCATTGTCGCCATTTACATGTGTAGAAGCATCTTTTTCCGGCGCAGTGGCGTCTTCGATGGCGGCGCTGTCCTCCGGCGCGGTGGTTGCTTCAAGCGCGGCATCTTTTTCCGGCGCAGTGGTTGCTTCAATGGCGGCGCTGCTCTCCGGCGCGGTGGCGTCTTCGATGGCGGCGCTGTCCTCCGGCGCGGTGGTTGCTTCGATGGCGGCGCTGTCTTCCCGCGCGGTGGTTGCTTCAATGGCGGCGCTGTCTTCCGGCGCGGTGGCTTCTTCGATGGCGGCGCTGTCTTCCGGCGCGGTGGCTTCTTCGATGGCGGCGCTTGCCTCCGGCGCAGTGGCTTCTTCGATAGCGACGCTGTCCTCCGGCGCGGTGGCTTCTTCGATGGCGGCGCTGTCCTCCGGCGCGGTGGTTGCTTCAATGGCGGCGCTGTCTTCCCGCGCGGTGGTTGCTTCAATGGCGGCGCTGTCCTCCGGCGCGGTGGCTTCTTCGATGGCGGCATTGCTCTCCGGCGCAGTGGTTGCTTCAGGCGCAGTGGCGTCTTCGATGGCGGCGCTGTCCTCCGGCGCGGTGGTTGCTTCGATGGCGGCGCTGGTTTCCGGCGCGGTGGTTTCTTCAAGCGCGGCGCTGGTTTCCGGCGCGGTGGTTTCTTCAAGCGCGGCGCTGGCTTCCCGCGCGGTGGTTGCTTCAATGGCGGCGCTGTCTTCCCGCGCAGTGGTTGCTTCAATGGCGGCGCTGGCTTCCCGCGCGGTGGCTTCTTCGATGGCGGCGCTGTCCTCCGGCGCGGTGGCTTCTTCGATGGCGGCGCTGTCCTCCGGCGCGGTGGCTTCTTCGATGGCGGCGCTGTCCTCCGGCGCGGTGGCTTCTTCGATGGCGGCGCTAGTCAAAGTATCCGGTTGAATTTCAGTTTTTAATATATCATGGCTATAAGAAGAGATTGTAACGGTAGGGGCCACATCTGCCGAAAACGCAGCAAATGCTTCTTGAACATCGGCCTGAGGTATTGGAGATGATTGCAATGTTTCTGCAACTGAACTATCTTGCGCTAATTTAGCGCCGTCTTCATCCTGAGCAACAACATTAAATGGAATAACTTCTTCCGATGGAGGGCCAAAACGCGGTAGTTTTCTTGCAACAGTTGCCGCATCGGGTACAGTATCTGCGTTCAAGTTGGTTGGCTGAGCCGAATTTTCCATTTGTGGCAAAATAATAGTTTCATCATTTTGCGAAGAGGAAAGCGGTTTGGTAAGTTTACGAATAAGCGTTGAAAAACCTGATGATTCCTGTTTTATTCCTGAATCCGGAGCAGTCTGCGGCGGCTGAATGACAGTTGCCGCGGCAGAAATATCCTCCTGCGGAATCCGAATACCTGTCTGATCATTTTGCGGCGCTTCTGCATGAAGATTCTGTGGGTTTGGTTGTGTATCATCACCTTGAGACGCGGAAACATTGCCGGAAGCAGGTTCTTGCTCATCTCCATCCATAAATGCCGGGTCCGGTTCTTCTGAAATTTCAGGATCAATAGGTGTGATGGCAGAGATAGCAAAAGCAGAAGTGATTGATTGGGCAATTTTTTGCAGATCGGGCGCATTTAAATTTTCCCGCAGACTGCGAACGCCTTTGGAAATTGCGTCTTTCGCGTCGCTAAAACCTTTTCGGGCAAATTCAAGCGGTGTTGTAATGGAAGATGAAACAGCATGCTCTTGTATCTGCGGAACATCTTCCGCGCCGGGCAATTGTGTATCGTACCGCACGCTTTGGTAGAACCGGTGAAATACAATTAAAGCGCGCGCCATACGCCGGCGGATATTGCGCTGTGTGGTGTTATACATCGCAGCTAAATCTCTGGTAGAGGTATCGCCAATAACACCCAGCGAAAGCAATTCGGCGTCATATTCAGGCAACTCAGATATTAGCCGGCGTATTAAATTCCGCTCAATATCCACCGGAAGCATTTCCCAAATATCAGCGTTTTTGTTACCCGCAGCGGCAATACTGCGCAAAGGCATTTCTTTGGTCGCTTCCGGATCAGAGTCAACAATAACAACTTGTTCTTTGGGAGCCTCTAATTGCAGCGCATTCATATACTCTCTGGCAGTATTTTTCCTGTCTCGCAATGCGTCCAGAGCAACCAGCGACGCTATTCGCATAATCCATGGACGTATGCTATAGCCTGCTGGTATGCGCGGTGTATGACGAAACGCATTTCGCAACGCTACATACGCTAAATCCCGCGCTTCATCTTCATCACCAACTAAATGGTAAATAAGGCGGAATACCGGATTTTGATACCGCGCTACTAATGCGCTGAATGCTCTTTCCGAGCCGGACCTTGCTTGTTCTAGCAGTCGTAATTCCTGTTCTATCCAGGGATCAATAGGATTATTTTGATTTGAGGAAACCTGTCTCCACCCCATGGCGTCACCTTTTCCGCGCAATGGCTTCGTTCCGGAGCAAACGCGCGCATAACTATTGTGATCTCGGCGTGGGCCGGCGAAATCAATTTCTGTGGCTAAATACTTTTGTATACGCCTACTTTCGCTTTTCCTTGCGCACAGGACTGAAATGCGCTCTTTCTCACTTTCAAAAAAGCGTTTTAGGCGCTTCATTACAAGTATTACACGCTATAATAGAAAATGTCAAGAAAGTAGCCTGCCCAGAATGTACTGACCCAAATTGGTCACAATATCTGCGACAGGCACATTTAGTACGATATAATCACCAAATAAATTTTGCAGGATTTTCAGGAAAATGCAAAATGGCCATTTTCTATTTTCAAATTGGTGACAGAACTATTCCCAAAATAATCCCAACTGCTAAACCAGACAATGCCATAATACCGCTAACAGGATTGCTGATTAAGAAAAATGCATTTAAAATCAACCAAAAAACCCATTGCATCAACATGCCATTTAAAGCCGGGCCTATATGTGAACGGAAAAATATCAGGAAACCACCCAAGACACCAAAGATTCCGGCAAGCGCAGCGATCGCCCCGATAAATCCATATCCCATGGGATTAGGCAAAAACATATATATCACATTTCCAACTATGCCAGCTATAAGAAACACAGAAATAAACCGTACAGAGCCATAAATTCTTTCTACGCTTGATCCAATAAAGTAAATCGAAAGAGCGCTAAACAGCAATGAAATTGGGTCTGTAGACAAAAATATTGAAGTTACCAGCCGCCAGATTTGTCCTTGCATCACCAAACCGCCGTCCAACAAACCGGCATTCACTAAACTGCCAGATGTTGGACTGGTAAACGATCCCGATTGGGCTGTTTGAATAAGGAACAGGAACGTCATTAGCGCAATAATCGAAATAGTGCCGGCCGGCAATCCGCGAATCGAAAAGGCGACGCGCACTTTTTGGCGACGAAAGGTTCGCATAGCGCCATTGGTTGCCACCGGTTTAAATTGATTAACCGAATCGCGCGGCGCACTCGGAACCGGCATACTCAGCAGCGGCTCTGCATAGATAATTTTCGGAAAAAGCGGCCGCAGATCTAGTCCGCCAGATTGCCGGGCAGCGCGTGATTCGGCCAAACTGGCGTCGTAATCTTGGCGCATGCAGCGATAAATATAGCCGCGTAAAGCGTGCGCGTATACATACCCCGGTTCTTTAGCAACAGCGGCTTCGGTAGATTTCAGCGCTTCGGGATATTCTTTTGCAATGCAATAAAGCAGCGCCTGAGCAATATCTGCGTTAAGTGTATTCGGCGCCAGCCGCAGCACATAGTCTGCGGCAGTTGAGGTAACCTGAAATATTCCCAAAGCAAAATTAGCCTGCGCCATACCCATGTGCGCGTCAATAACATTTGGCGCAATCTGCAATGCCCGCGAGAATTCTGCAGCTGCCTCTATTGGTTTTATTTCATGCAATAATAATTCTTTACCGCGTTCGGTATATTCTTTTGCTTGCTCATCCCGTTCACTTTGTGTGACGGATTGCGTATCATCGGCAGGATTCATCAAAAAGTATATTTCTCCTAAAAAGAGCTTTTATCAAACTACAGGAAACAGCTGTTTATAAATGCTCTTCACACATACAACATATTTTACAGAACATTTGCTTAATCCAGACAAGAGCATTTCAACTTCTGCGCCGGAATCAACAAAAATATATTTCTAAATTATACGGTTTCAAATCTTGATTGTACCACAAAGTCTTTGCTTTATGACTGAACAAATCGGCTCCGATTGAAAAGTAAATATAAAATCATTGCCTGCCGATAGTCATCTGCCGAAGCGCGACGAGCTGCAATCACTTTGCCGCACACTGCTACTATTCCCTCTGCCATCCGTAAGGAGCTTTCATCAATTGCGTTATGCTCGCGCAGCGATTGGATAATTCCGGCAGGATCGCTGCCCGCATATGGCGCGCCATATAATTCAGCAGCCTTTTGCATCGCAATAATAAGCTGTTCACGCAATTGTGTAAATATTGCTGTGTCGGCCTGTATATCTTTTATTTCGGCAGATAGTGTCATTTCGGGTAATGGGGCAGTATGCCTTGCGCTGTTTGTTTGTTCTGCGCTTTCAATAACAGGAATCTCTACGGTAAATTGATCGGCAGCATGTTCACTGACTTCAGGATATGGCGCATATACAGCGCCGGAAGTTTCTTCAATGTGCAATTTAGTCAAAGCGGCGCTAACTTCATACGCCAACGCCAGAACAATTTCTTTTGGAGCAGGAAGCGGCGCGGCGCCATTCCACTGCTGCCAGGAAATTTTTTTCTGCGCAGATTGTTCTTGCGCGGCGGCGCCATCCAACACCACGCGCACAATATTCTTATGCAGAATTTGCGCATGTTTTTCCGCTAAAGCAGCTATTAAAACACTCTGTTCACCGTGAAGTGAACGCCAAAATCGCAGCAAAAAATCTTGCATCCGCGAAGCAAATGATGAATCGGTTATTTCAACAGAATCATCAGCCATCAATGAAGAAGATTGCAAAAATAATACTGCCCGATTGATATCCTGTGCGGAATACGGCCGTGACTGCAGTTTAGGCCGATAAGATTCCGGAAATGGCGGATAAGTAAACACCGCAGCCATAACCGCAGTGATTTCATCAGCCATAAATGCGCGATCTGCCCGGCTTAGTTCACCTAAATGTATTACTAGCATGCGAATAAGCGTACCCTTTGCAATTATCGGGTGACATTAAAACGGAAATGCGCAATATCACCATCTTTAATAATGTATTCTTTTCCTTCCAGCCGCAGCAGTCCCTTTTCTCTTGCGGCAGCCAAACTCCCGCAAGATATCAAATCATCAAACGCAACCACCTCGGCGCGAATAAAGCCTTTTTCAATATCGGAATGAATTTTGCCAGCCGCAACCGGCGCACGGGAATCTTCGCGCACAGTCCAAGCGCGCACCTCATCTTCACCTGCGGTTAAAAAGGTAACTAATTGCAGCGAGCGGTAACCGGCCTGAATAACTCTGCCGGCGCCGAGCTGAGGCAAATTCAGCGCCTCCAAATATTCTGCGGCGTCTTCCGGAGAAAGTTCATTTAATTCAGCTTCCAGCCTGGCAGAAGCAGCTACAGCCGAAGCCTTTTCAGTGCGGGCGCGCAAGCCAATTTCTGCGGCAGCCTGTGTTTCCGGGCTGTTCGTTTGAGGCGCTACTCCTGTTTCCATCGCTTGCTGCAACACGGAGGATGCAGCATATAAGGCGTCTTCCGCAATATTTGCCACATAAAAACGCGGCTTCATCGTCAGCAAAAATAAATCATCTATAATAGCCTTCTCCGCCGCGGTATATGATAGGTCCGAGGCAAGCGCGCCATTTTCCAATTCTTGAATTACTCGGCGAAGCAAGTCCAATTCGGTTTGGTATTTATCAGCTCCGGCTTTGGCGGATTTAACGGTGCGTTCCAAACGATGAGTAAGCGTATCAATATCAGTAAGAGCAAGAGTCAACAGCAAATCGGCGATATCTCCCGCGGCGCGAATTGGCTGTGAAGCTTGCGCCGAAGACGGATTCACAAAACAGCGCACCACAATCGCCAACGCATTGGCGTTGCGAATATGACCGATAAACTCTGCGTTTAACCCTTCGGGTTTCGCGCTGTCTTCTGCGGAACGCAGGCCGGCTACATCTACAAACTCAACGGTAGTATAGGTTTTTTTCTTTGGTTGGAACATATCGGTCAGGCGATCGACGCGATCATCCGGCACATTAACCATAGCAATATTTGCCTGCGCCGACCCTGTAGAATAACCGGCTACCGGCGCGTTAGATTTGGTAATTGCGTTAAACAGTGATGTTTTTCCCGATTGGGGTAAACCAATAATGCCGACGGTCAGCGCCATAGTTTTATATGTCTCTCCAAAATTATCAATAATTGTAATCACCTGCATTATAGCACAAATTCAGGCGCCATATTTGCTGAATTTTCCTGTGGCGTTTCCCGGCAATATATCCGCGCATAACCAAAAAGCATAATCAAAAAACACAAATCAACTGATTGCGCAATTAGCTATTTTCCCTTTCTCTTTTGCCGTGTTTCCATAAATATGCTATGATATAATTCTGCATTCAACATTCATGGTTTGGAATGTTCCGCAACATATTGTTTATGGAAGCTATTGGCTTAAAAAATATTGACAGCTTTGAAATGGCTGCTTAAGTTTGTGTTTTTTGCCGCAATGCGTTTCACTTCGGCGCGTGGTTACGGCCGTCAGTAAACCAATCATAAAGCAATTATCTTATGTTCAGGCAGGAAAGTTATATGCCCAAAAATATTATTATTGTCACAGAAGATGATCTCGATGTTAATGTAATTCTTACAGACATTTTAGTTAAAGAACTTGGACAATCCTTCAAAGTACAATCGGCATACAGTGGAACAGAATTATTGAATATGATTCAATATCCCAATGATCAAGCTATTGCGCTGATTCTGCTTGATTATGAACTGAAAGATATGACCGGCAATGATGTTATGGATAATATTATTCTCAACGGATTAGATATCAAAGTCATCATGGTTACCGGCAACAATAGAAGAGATATACTAGCGCAAGCCCGCAGCAAAGGGGTTATTGACTATATTCTGAAGCCCGCCCATAATGACATCTTCTTAGAGAAAGTTAAAAATTCACTGAAAAAAATAACTGAAGATGTGCCGTTAGCAGAACTACCAGAAGTCGATCCTCAATCAGATTTTCTTATCGTTAATCAAAAATCCGCGGATATGTTTAATCATCTGCACGATCTGGCCAAATCCTCAGAACCGGTTATCATTTTAGGAGAATCGGGTGTTGGAAAAACTTCCGCTGCAAAACTTGTCCACCAATATTCCAACCGGAGAGGAGCTTTTATTGCGGTAAACGGCGCAAATTTAAAGGGAGATCCGGTAGATGGCGAACTATTTGGAACAGAAAAAGGCGCATTCACCGACGCCGTTAAAAAACAGGGAAAAATTCTTCTGGCTGAACATGGAACGCTGTTCCTTGATGAAATCGGAGACTTATCGGATGAAGCGCAAAAAGCTTTATTAACTGCTGTAGATGAAAAATGGATTCGCCCGTTAGGCTCTAATGATACGATCAAAACAGACGTTCGCTATATTTTTGCCACTAACAAAAATATCGAGGAAGAAGTAAAAAACGGCCGGTTTCGCGAAGATTTTTATTACCGCATCGTATCTAATGTCATTACAATCCTGCCCCTGCGCGAACGCAAAGATGAAATTCCGTATCTTATAGCATATTACTTAAATCAGCATCCATATAAACCCAATATGCCACCGGCAAAAATCACCCAAGATGCGTTTGATGTTCTGATGGAATATAACTGGCCCGGTAACATCCGCCAATTAAATAATACCCTTAGCCGCGCAATCCAAAGCTGTCAAGGAGAAATTATTTATCCGGAACATATTTTTATCTCTGAAATCAGTAAAAAAGATAACTTTAATATCCATACCTTAATACACGATGGCCTTTCAATGGACGCTATCTTACAGCAAACGCAGATTTTCCTTATACAAGATGCGCTGGAGCATGCGCAAAATAACCTGGAAAAAGCTGCTGATAAGTTAAAAATTACCGTATCAAAACTGAAATCACTTTGCCGGAAGTTTGGCTTATAAAATAGCCCTTTTCAACGGCGGCATTCAGACTTATGTACCTATTTTTCGGCGTTTACTTGCAAATCCGGCTGTTTGGCGCCTATACTAACATATTCAAAGTATTAAATCTCCTCATTAGGATTTGTAGATATGGCAGGTAAGTGGAGCAATAGGGTTCATGGCGGTTATGCGCTGCGTAAAAAAGCCATTGAAGGCCGCGATAATGAAGACAGCGTTTTATGCCGCGCTTCCGATGGCGCTATTGGAGTTTTCGATGGTATCGGTTCATACGCCGAAGCGCGCATGGCTAGTAAAATTGCTCGAGAACGCTGCGCCGCGGTGCTGAGTGAAATAGACACAGAACGATTTGCGCAGATTGACCAAGCAATGGATAAAGTTTCAAAGGCAATTTTAGCTGCGCAAGAAGGCATCACAGATCTGCAAAGAATGTATCCGCAGGCTGGGGACGGTGGCACCACCGCTTCTATCGTAAAACTTTGGCAAAATCCCGAAACCAAGCAAGTATTTGCTATTTTTGCTAATATCGGCGACAGCCGCATATATTATTGGAAAAACTCGGAAAAAGATTTATACCGGCTGACCCGCGATGATAATGTGCTGTTGCAATGGATGGAATATGGCTGGGTGCAAGAAGAAGATATAGAAAAATTTACTGATTTAATCGATGATTATACCGGTACTGATGAACTGCCCCCTATTGCCAGTGAAGCGTGGGATCATCGCAATACCATCTGCGCATGGCTGGGTATGCCCGATATTTCTTTCCGCATTGGCGCGATTGAAATGCAAATTGGAGATGTGGTAGTTGCCACTACTGACGGCATCCACGATAACCTTACTTCTACCGAAATTAAAAAAATTATCGCCGAACACTCTTCGCCGCGCGAAACCGCTTTACGGCTGGTAGATGTCGCCGCAGCTGTAGCGGCAGTAAGCGACAGCCCGCGCGCAAAACCAGATGATATGGCGGTTGCCGTTCTGGAATTAGAGTAGCAGTAGCAAACGCCACACAGCCTATATTGTATAGCAGCGAATACGCTTTCTTTTAATTGTTCCGCTGCACAAGTTCGTATAATACGCCATTAGCGCCTTTTGGGTGAATGAATACTGCTCTACCGTCTGCAGACAGGCGCGGAATAGCGTCGAGAACTGGCGCACCGTCAGCTTGCAATTGTTCCAGCGCCGCATCGATATCTTCAACTTCCAAACAAATATGGTGCTGCCCTTCACCATGTTTTGCCAAAAATTTTGCAACCCCATTGGTAGAGTCCAACGGCTGCAGCAACTCTATTTTAGCGCCATCAGCGCCGCCAACCGGCACAAACGCTATACGTACACCCTCCGAAGGAAAATCTTTTACAACCGAAGGAAAAACCCCCAAAGTCGACTGATAAAATTGTAAAGCTTCTTCAATATTGTGCACCACAATGGCAATATGATCGACTCGTTTTACACCTTTAACCGCCATAATATTTCTCTTCCTTTCGCATACTGAGCTGCTGTTTTCTGGCGCCTAAACCGGCGCGCCGCACAGCAGAAACTCTGTTGTATACAGCATAAAACATTTTGTGTTGAAATTGTTTGTTTTGAATATGATACCATTGATATAGCGCAATGTTTCTGCGCTGCTTTGAAATATTAATATAGATTAGATAGAAATAACTGCTCAGGGCAGTAGGCGAGATCTGCCAAGAGAGATAAGATACACATCCTTTCCGACACCCCATGAGTAGTCAATAGAGATATTACTATTAAGAAAGTATTGTAGACTATGGCTATAGGAAATAATAATGACACAGATTTTTCACGCAGTCGCGTTTGATTTCGATGGCACCTTGCTGGACTCTTTGCCCTTGCACCGCACAGCCACAAAAGCCGCTGTGCAAGAAGTATTTCATGAAGATATAGATGCTGTTACCCTTGCGAAAAGTCTTGGCGCGCCGCTGCAGCATTCTATGGAATTAATCAGCAGCGGCAGAGGCAAGGTTCAGGAACTTTGCGAGGCTTATTTAGCCTACTATACTGCTCATGTTGCCGATGAAGTTACGCTGTTTCCAAATACGCGGCAAACCATTCAGGCGTTGAAAAATAAAAACATTAAATTGGCTATTCTTTCCAATCGCCTGCGCGACTGGGGTATGAGCGATATGCGTATTTTTCAAACAGTTGATTTATTTGATATTATTATCTTTGCTGAAGATATGCCCGAACCCAAGCCATCAGGATTGGCAATGCAGCCAATTATTAACGCTTTTCAGATGAATCCCGCGGATATCCTTGTTGTAGGTGATAGCCCCAAAGATATTTTATGCGCGCATAATGCTGGATCTCCCAGTGCAGCCGCATTATGGGGAGCCTCTCATCCTGAAAGAACCTTAGCAGAACAGCCGGATTTGCAGCCAAAAGAAATTACCGATCTGCTCCGATATTTTTAATCAGCGGCTATATAAGCTTATGAAATATCCGCTATTTCCCAGCAGAAAATGGAACATATTCCTGAAAAACCTGGGAAAATAACGCATTTTTGCAATATACCAATAAAATATCATACGCTTTCTATGAGAAGTTTCTCCCGTCAATTTTTCCCAACTGTTCATTACCGCCGGCTATCCTTTGTTTCCCAGCAGTTGTATATCTGTTCAATGAATGAACTGCGCGAAAAAATTTGCAGATCCGGCGCTCAGCAGAAACTTCCGTATATATTACCGGTTCAAAATAGGAGGCGTAAAGACAATGGATACACAAGGTTTCGATCCCTCGGGAACGATTGAACGCAATGTCGCGCTTGAACTTGTGCGCGTCACAGAAGCCGCAGCGTTAAACGCCGCTCCCTTCATGGGGCAAGGAAGAAAAGAAGATTCCGATAAAGCAGCGGTAGACGCTATGCGTTCTGCGCTTAGCGGTGTAGATATTCGCGGTGTTGTTGTCATTGGTGAGGGTGATAAAGATCACGCTCCCAAATTATTTTATGGCGAACAAGTAGGCAGAGGATTCGACGCGGAAAATTCACATTTGCACGAATATCCGATGCTAGATATTGCTGTAGACCCCATCGACGGCACCACGCTGCTTTCAAAAGGTATGCCGGGATCAATCGCAGTTATCGCTGCGGCAGAGCGCGGCAAAATGTTTGCCCCACCGGAAAAAGTATATTATATGGAAAAAATTGCGGTAGGCGCTTCGGCCCGTGATGTCATTGATATCGAGGCGCCGACATATGTAAATCTTGAACGGGTAGCAGCAGTCAATCATTGCCCTGTCAGTGATATTGTGGTTACAATACTGGATCGTCCGCGCCATGCGCAATTGATTAAGGACGTTCGCGAAGCCGGCGCCAGAATACGTTTAATTTCCGACGGTGATGTGATTGGGGCAATCCAGGCCGTTATGGAAGAATACAATGTGGATGTATACATGGGTATCGGCGGCGCACCGGAAGCCGTGCTTGCTGCTGCAGCCATCAAATGCTTGGGAGGCGACATCCAAACAAGAATTGTGGCTAAAGATGAAGAAAATCTGCAAATACTTAAAGATTTGAATATCGATATGCAAAAAGTCTATCATGTGCAAGATCTTGTCGCCGGAAACGACGTTTCATTTGCCGCAACCGGCATAACAACCGGTGATATGCTCCGCGGTGTAGAGCCGTTTGGAAACGGCAAAGTACGCACGAATTCGATTATGATGCGCGCCCGATCCGGCACAATCCGGAATATCACCGCTATACATCGCTATGCGCGCAAACATGTAGCCAAACCGGAAGCATAACCTCATAAGTTTACGTTGCTTCCATATACAAATGCAAAACAGCATTTCTGCGGAGTTTTAGGATGTTCCTAAACTCCGCTTTTTATATGTGTGCAGAGAGAGCAAATGGATCATCTATAGCTTATCGGCTAAAGCATCGCGCAGCCCGCCAAGCGCTTTTTCTGCGTCTTCCACAGATCCCGGAGGCATGCTGATTATAGGCAAGGTGGCGCCGGCAGCGCGCCATTCCAGCAACCGCATTGCCATTTCGGTTGGGGTCCCCACAATTGCGGTAGCGTCGAGCATTGCATCGGAAACGCCGGATGCAGCGGCTTCCGGGCCAGATTTCCAGCCTTCCAGCACTGCGTCTACTTCAGCAGGAAAACCGGTGCGGCGCAGCATATCGGCGTAAAACGTACCCATTCGCCCAATATACCAAGCTATCGGCGCTCTGGCTAGTTGGCGCGCATAGTCGCGATACTCTTCATTTGGCAAAATTGCAGTTGTTAAATATGGCGCAATTTCAGCAGAGCCTGCGGGGCGCAGCGCCGATTCAGCGCCGGCGTCTAATTCTTGGCGCATAACATCCAGTTTATGAATCGGCCAATACGTTGGTAAAATACCGTCGGCAATAGCTCCGGCCTGCTTAATGCTTTTAGGTGTTAGTGAGGCAAGATATATGGGGATATGGTCGCGCGGAGGACGAAACCTTAATTTAAAGCCGCGCTCTAAATGAAAAAGCGAACCGTTATACACCAGCGGCTCACGCCGAATGATCATATTTATAATGTCAACATATTCATGGATACGCGCCAATGGCTTATCAAACGGCACACCATGCCAATGCTCTATCACTTGGGGACCGGAAGAGCCTAAGCCCAAAATCATCCGGCCGCCGCTGCGTTCATCCAATGTAGCTGCGGTCGCGGCAAGAACACCCGGTGAACGGGAATACACATTGGCTATGCCGGCGGCAAGGCGGATTTGGCTGGTTTCGCGCGCTAAATCGGCTAAAGAGGTAAACAACTCATACCCCCATGTTTCACCCAGCCATATAGAATGAAATCCCAACGCATCGGCTATTTTAACTTTAGCAACAATTTGGTCCCACGGCTCGGGAAAATTGGGGTTATCTGCTATTATTCCCACAGGCAATTGAACAGCGGTCATCATCGTATCCTTTTTATGTAATTACCAATAGTTAATCAAGCTACCAGTTAGTCGGCAAAGCATACAAAATAAGGGTCATTGTAAAAACAAGCCCCCACAACAAAATCAACGGAGTAATATTTATTGCCCCCACTGTTGGAATGCGCCTATCCAACGGGCGCTGAATCGGGCCAATCACTTTATTGGTAAACCTGCTTACCGGATTATCGGGATTAACAGGCATCCAGCTCATCAGCACATTCACAATTACCAGTAGCGCCAATGCGCTAAAAAATATGCGCACAAATATATGCAAAATGTCAAACATAATATACTGCGCTTTCAAATGAAATACAGGTTTCCGAACCATTGCGCTGTGTTCCGTGTAAGATCCAAAAATCAGTCAAAACACAAGCGCTAATTGGGCATAGCTTTAGAGGCTTCTCTGTAAAGTATACCACCTGCCGCCATCAATTCAACAGATGCTGCGAATATAAAACACATTGCAGCCGGCGCTTTGCCAGACTGCCATATATCTATAAAGAATTGTTTTGTCGGGCTATGGCATAAACGTTAGGGTGACATAATTAAAATGACCGGTGGTCCCATCGGCTGCTCGAAAACTTATTACTGCCCCGGATATGCCGGTGGTGGTGATTCCACCATGCAACCCAGGCTCCAGCGCTTCAGCAGGTAGTATCGGAGTTATATTATTTGCTATATCTTTAATGGTCTTTGATATTTTCATCAGGATGAAGATCAACTGAGCAGAGTACATTGAGTGCCTATTGTTGAACAAACACTGACCGGCTACACACGGGTGGAGGTGGGGAAACAAGCCACACGATTCATCGTGTGGTGTTCGTTTTGTGGCCATTTGGCCGCCAATACCGCGCTGGAGCACAAGCGCCGCCACATCGCGCTTGTTTTAGAGCATACGCCTCGCGGTACACATTGAGGCAATGCAATCCGGTAGGGGCGACCTTTGCGGTTGCCCTTGCCACTCGGCAATCACTATTGCCCTGTGAAAGATTTTCATAAAAGAGATTTTGGGGACACCCCAATCCCCGCCCAAGGGGCTACCGCCCCTTACGTATCCCTGATTA
>JAJYBV010000133.1 GCA_021778805.1 Chloroflexota bacterium
ATAAAACGAAACACCGCACGGGACACATGGGGAAACGTAAGGGGCGGTAGCCCCTTGGGCGGGGATTGGGGTGTCCCCAAAAATATCTTTTTATTTTATTTTCCGATGGGAAATATTGGTAGCCGAGCAGCAAGGGCGACCGCAAGGGTCGCCCCTACCGGATTGCATTGCCTCATGTGTGACCGTGCAGTGTTTGTTCAACAACAGGCGCTATGGGGTACTCAATGTACTCCGCTCTGTTGGTCTTCATCCTGAATAAAATAGTAAAGTTTATTACCCCCGATTTTTCTTATTCCTTTTTATGCTCAGGTCTCTGCTATTTCCTTGATGGATTCTAAAATTGGGGAATCATAAGATTTTTGGCAGTTTTTGGGAGAAAATAGTATCATCAATAAGAAAATTTGGCAGGCAATCAGCGAAGATATGCCTATACTATTGCTAGTTGTAGCGCATATGTGTATGATAACATTTATAGGAACATACATCTTAGAAAGTCATTTTTAAGCGGAGGGTAAGATCTTTGTCCAAAAGTCTGAATATCGACGCGGCGGAATTATCGGATGTAGGTCGCAAGCGATCGAATAATCAGGATAATCTTGCCCGGTATATTCCTGAAGATGAGAGGGAACTGAACACCGCAGGGGCCTTATTTGTCGTAGCGGATGGTATGGGTGGATATGCCGCGGGTGAAATTGCCAGCACAATTGCCGTGCAAACCGTTTTATCGGCGTATTATGAATTTTCCAGCGAAAGCGTAATCGATCGATTGGCTTTTGCGATTCGTCGGGCAAATGAAATGATATTGAGCAACGCCCGCGAAAATCCTGAACATGTTGGCATGGGCACAACCCTTGTGATTGCCGTTATCTGTAAAGGTATTTTGTATGTCGCCAATATTGGTGACAGCAGAGCTTACCTTATTCGCAATGGAAAAATGCGGCAAGTAACCGAAGACCATTCATGGGTCGGGGAACAAGTTCGCGCCGGTGTGCTTTCCGCGGAACAAGCAAGGGTGCATATACACCGCAATGTTATAACCCGCTCGCTGGGCACGCAGCCCAATGTAGTCGCCGATGTGTTTGTAGAGCCTGTGAAGCAGTTTGATAAGATATTGCTTTGTTCCGATGGGCTGCATGGGTATGTTGAAGAAGGCGTGATTGAAAAAGTCGCTGTATCCGAAGAGCCTGCAACCGCGGTAAAACGCCTGATAGATTCGGCGAATAACGCCGGCGGCCCTGATAATATTACTGTTTCGATTGCGCATGTAATGGATACCGAGGAAGCCCCGGCGGATTTGCTGGAGAAATTAAAGCTGCTAAACGCACAGCAAGCCTCTACCCAACCGTTGCCGATATTGGCAAATACGCAGCTGAATACCGCCATTTTGGCGCCGGCTCCCCCGGAACCGATTACCGATGTTCATGCAATTACCCCTCCGCGCGCGAAAAACACCAAGCCGAAAACGCGATCCGGCCGCATCGCTTCGGCGCTGATAAGAATTGCGGCAGTGCTGCTTATTGCGCTGACATCTACCGCAGCTTGGTATATTACCTTAGGCCCATATGCGCAATCTCAGCATACGCTGCATATTGTGAATACCGATATTGCGTCGGCGCAAAACGATTTGAAATCATTAACCGGGTATCCTCCCGCTAAACAACTGCAAATATTAGAGCACGATCGCGAATTGCTGTTGAATGCGCTGAAACTGCCGCTTACTTCAGTTGAACTTAGCTCTTTGAATGAGCAGCTGAATCAGGTGGTTGCAGCAGCCAGACAAGCGCTTACCGCTTATAACGCGCAGGCGCATGTTGTGCAGTTATCTTTTGCTACCAGCAGCAACACGCCGCTGGCGTGCACGTCTCAATTAAGCGGCCAGCTTACTTTAATTAATTATCCGCTGAAAGAGCCGATACCTACGGCAACATCTACAGCAACGCCGGCGGCTGGTTCTACACCAACGCCATCTCCAACACCGCCTGTAGTTACACCCGGCCCAACTGATGGCGCTTTTTACGCCGCCGCTTTAAACGCAACGAACCAAGTTGTGCCATTGCAATTTACCGATGGTGTAAACTGCCCAAAAACCTTTACTAGCGCCACTGTGCAGGATTTGCAGACTTCGGCAAATTCTTTGTTTGCCTTGACCAACGCAACATCTTCCCAGCCGCAAACAATCAGCCAAATTGATACCCGCGATGGCAGTTTGCAAGTTAAAGTTGCTTTAACCACGCTGCCTAAAAATACCACCGCGCTGCTGTTTGCGATGAAATCTGACCAAATTGCGGTAGACGCGCACGGCGCAGCCGGTGATTCTTTGGTAATTTACAGCGGCCCCAAATATACAGCGGCTCCGCCGGTTGTACTGGCGCTGCCAAATACGGTAAAATCGATGGCCTTTGGCGGCAACAATGTGTTATATTTGCTTTTTACCAATGGGTCAATCGGAACCTATCTAAAAGGTATTTCCGCCGTACATATCATTGGTAACCTGACCATTTATCCCGCGCTTCCATTAGGCGCGCCGCAGAATTATACCGCTGCTACTCCCATTCCGGTAACTATACTCAACGGAGAATCCGCCGGTATTTCTGCGCCGCAATTCAATAGCAATACCACGCTGGCAAACACCGCTTCTGCCACGCCAACGGCTACGCCTAATTTGCCAACACCAACGCCATCTCCGCCGCCGCTAACCGGCCCATCAACAATGCTTGCTTCGGCGATGACTTTAGCTGCCAGCGACACTGCCGATCCCTATGTTATTGTTACAGATCCGGAAAATCACCGAATTATTTTGTTAAAAGCTTCGGGGTTAGACGCCAATTTGGTGCAGCAATATACCGACCCCTATTTGTTAGACTCTGTGTCTTCGGTGGCGTTTGTGCCCAGCCAAAATGAAGTTATGCTGCTGCGTGATTCATCGGTGATTCAAATTCAACTGCCCTGAAGGCAGCGGAGTTGTTTTTAATGTATGATAATTCCCGATTCAGGGGAAAGCAGGCGCGCCGCCCCAATAAGCGGCGCGTTTTCTTGATGGCGCGCCGGAATCAGCGCAACATGGCTGCCGCTTGAAATCTGCTGTTTTATTGCGGTGTTTGCGATTGACAAAATCTCCGGGTGATGCAGCGCAATTGATCCGGAAACGGCAATGAGTTCAACGCGGGTTAATTGCGCAGTATTGATGATTCCGATTGCAAGAATCTCTGCGTATTGTCGCCAATAGCCGGGATCTTGGATTGTTTCCAGCGGTTTGCCGGCGTACATTGCGGCTTGTTTTCCGCCGAGATATGTTTCTATGCAGCCGGTTTGCCCGCAGAGGCAGGGGCGTGTATGGCGGTACAGGATTTGATGGCCGATTTGTACGGAGACATTTAATTGCACATTTGCTTGATGATAAAACACCGCGGCGCCGATACCTGTAGATATTGTGAGGAATGCGCAGCGTTCGGCTCCCTGCAGTGCGCCATTCCACATTTCAGCGATTCCACCGCAAACGGGGTCATGCGCTAATACTATTCGCGTTTGTACTATGTTTGCCAGATCTTGTTGAAGTGGTTTATTTTCATAATCGGGCAGATTTGGAGCGGCGCGCAAAGAATCGCCGGTTGGGTTTACCTGCCCGCCGATGGAAACGCCGACTCCGGCAATCTGCCATTTCCATGGCTGCAGCGCCGCCGATATTGCGTGTAGTTGATCTTCATATTTTGGCGGAGTTGGAAATTTATCTAAAAATTGCAGAATAGCGCCGGTTTGTGCATGGATGATGGCGATTCTGGTGTTTGTTCCGCCGATATCTATGCCGCAAACGATCTGATTTGTGTTATCCAATTCCGGCGCCTATCCGCGGGCCGCGCTTCGTGTTTTTAGGAACCACTGCCGCAATGTTTCTGTATCCCAGGTATTGGGGATGTGCTTTGTTTCCAGCCAGCCTTTGCGCGCCGCGCCGATTCCGTAAGCTACATCTTTTAGTCCGGCAACCGTGTGGGCGTCGGGGCAAATTGGCAGGTATACGCCTAGCTGCGCGGCGGTTTTGTGCCAGCGCCAATCTAAATCTAAGCGCTGGGGATTAGCGTTAATTTCAACGGCAACGCCTCTTTTCCCTGCGGCGGATAGTATTGCCGGAATATCCACACTATAGCCTTCGCGCTGCAAAAGCAGCCGCCCGGTGAGATGCCCGAGAATAGTAACATAGGGATTGCTTAACGCGCGTAACAGTCTTTGGGTTTGTTCTTCTTCACTTTGCTGAAACGCGCTATGAATCGACGCGACGACAAAATCAAACGAGGCAAGCGTATCATTATCGAAATCTAATGCGCCGTCTTTTAAAATATCGCATTCGGTTCCTTTAAAAATGTGAAACGCGGCGCCATATTTGCGGTTCAGCGCATCTATTTCTTTGTGCTGGCGTGCGGCGTCTGCCGGTGAAAGGCCGTGCGCATATGCGGCGGCTTGCGAATGATCGCATATCCCAATATACATATATCCCAAAGCGCGCGCGCCTTCGGCCATTTCCTCTAAAGAAGCAGCGCCGTCGCTCCAATTGGTGTGGCAGTGCAGCGGCCCTTTTACATCTGCTTCAGTAACCAAATTGGGGAGGATATTGTTTGCCGCCGCCTCAAATTCACCGCGATCTTCACGCAGTTCCGGCTCAATATACGCTAAGCCCAAAGCAGCGTACACACCTGCTTCATCAACAATATCCAATCTTTCTTCGCCGCGCCAAACGCCATATTCGTTTATTTTCATCCCGGCTTTGCCGGCCAGGCTGCGCAGCGCGACATTGCTTTCTTTGGATCCGGTAAAATGGAGCAGCGCCGTTGCGAAGGTGTCTTCGGTTACCACCCGCAAATCCATTTTTATGCCGGCGCGCAGCAGGATGGTAGATTTTGTTAAACCGTGCGCCAATATTTCCTGCGCGGCAGAAACATGGGTAAACGCATCCATCACTGCGGCGCGATCCTCTTCTTTTGCGACAGAAGCAACGGCGTCGAGGTCATGCGCAATTTCTTTGCGGCGCCGCACACTGCCGGCGGCAGAGATCATTTTGATAAGCGGGAACTGCTTCAGTTCATCGATAACAGATTGCAGCGCGGCGGCGGCGATATCTAAGCGAACATATGCTTGCTGTTCTTGCAGAAACTCGATATTTTTCAGAATATTTGCCGCAGACTTGGGGCCAAATCCCGGCAAAGCGGCAACTTTACCGTCTCGGCAGGCATCGGCAAGCGCATTGATAGATTGTATCTGCAGCGCTTCATGGATAGCGCGAATCCGTTTTGGGCCAAGGCCGTTAATGCGCAGCATTTCAATAAGCCCCGGCTCGATAGCGGCAACCAGCGTATCTTTTAGGGTTATTTTGCCAGACGCAAGATATTCACTGATGTGGCTGCGCAGCTCTTTACCCAGCCCTTTTACGCTGGCTATGCTGCCATTCGCCTCCATCATATTGATGTCTTCCGGAAGGCTGCGAATTGTTCTGGCGGCGTTGGCGTAGGCTCTGGCTCTAAAGGGATTATCTTCCCCAAGCTCTATTAAAACGGCAATTTCGTCAAACACTGCCGCAAGTTCTTCATTTATCATGCCTGCTATGATTCCTTTATTCAGTACCGGAACATGCTCGTTATCATGTTCATCATATCATTTATTAAAAAAATGATTTTGGGGTGTTCCCAAACCCCGCGCAAGGGGCTACCGCCCCTTACGTATCCCCAATGGGCGCCGTGCGGAATTTAGGTTTTATTAAAAAGATTTTGGGGACACCCCAAACCCCGCGCAAGGGGCTATCGCCCCTTACGTATCCCTATGTGTCCCGTGCGGTGTTTCGTTTTTATAAAAATGATTTTGGGAGGCGCCCCAAACCCCGCGTAAGGGGCTACCGCCCCTTGCGAATCCTCAATGTGTCCCGTGCGGTGGTTGTTTTTATAAAAGAGATTTTGGGGACACCCCAAACCCCGCGCAAGGGGCGGTAGCCCCTTGCGAATCCTCAATGTGTCCCGTGCGGTGGTTGTTTTTATAAAAGAGATTTTGGGGACACCCCAAACCCCGCGCAAGGGGCTATCGCCCCTTACGAATCCCTATGTGTCCCGTGCGGTGTTTCGTTTAAAATAAAAAGAGATTTTGGGGACACCCCAAACCCCGCGCAAGGGGCTATCGCCCCTTACGAATCCCTATGTGTCCCGTGCGGTGTTTCGTTTTTATAAAAGAGATTTTGGG
>JAJYBV010000040.1 GCA_021778805.1 Chloroflexota bacterium
GAATCCCCAAGGCGTTGGTGGCCGCGCGGCCATAAAACGAACACCATACGATTCATCGTGTGGCTTGTTTCCCCACCTCCACCCATGTGTACCGCGCAGTGTTTTATTTTTATAAATAGTTTTTGGGGACACCCCAAACCCCACGCAAGAGGCGGCAGCCTCTTACGTATCCTGGGTTTTATGGAAGCAGGCAAGTTAAAACAGCGATAATTGTTCGGGCGGAATTTCCGGATTCTCTTTTTGCGCATTAGTTTCCGGGTTTGCGGCAACAATTGGCTGTTTTACTTGCTTTTCCTGATCTGCTTTTTTGCGCGCATTGGCCAACGCGGCCGGAACCTGCTTAAAATCTTCAAGCAAAGTGGCCTTCAGCGCGTTTTGGTGCAGCGCCGCAGCAGGGTGGTAAAGCGGCAGTACAATTTTATCTTGAATAATGCGCGCTTTCCCATGAATTTTTCCTATAGTTTCTCCAGGAAAGTATTTTGCCATGGAAAATCTGCCTAATGTTACAATTATTTTGGGGTTGATGAGCGCAATTTGCCGATTTAAATATGCGCTGCACGCTGTAATTTCATCTGCTTCGGGGTCGCGGTTATTGGGTGGCCGGCATTTAACAATATTGGCGATAAAACATTCTGAGCGATTTAATCCGGCAGATGCAAGCATTTCATTTAAAAATTGACCGGCAGCTCCAACAAAAGGCTTTCCTTGTTTATCTTCATGCATACCAGGGCCTTCGCCGATAAATAGAATTTCTGCTTGGCTGCTGCCATCCCCAGGAACCGCATTGGTTCTGCCTTTGTGCAGTTTACAAGCTTGGCATACGCGCACTTCTTGCGCAATCTTTTCCAAAGAATCTGTTTGCTGTTCTTGAGTCATTTTAAGATCTATGCTCCTTTTTGATCCGGATGAAAAAACTCAGCAAAGCGAAATAATACCGGAGGTTTCAGCGCATAAAAAAATAATCCGAAGAGGCAAATTGTCTCTTCGGATTCCGAAAGCTCCAAAGTATATACGTTACCAAGGCGCTTCGTTTGCCGTATTTGCCGACCAGTGTTCTTTTAGCATGATATCACGTTCGGCAGAATACGGCAATATTGTATTGATTTACGGAATTACCAGTTGCCGCCGCGGTTAAACCCGCCGCGATTCGGTGTGCCTCCCCGCTGTGGAGGGCCGCCTTGCGGACGCCGTGGCTGCCCTGGTGAGCCAAATCCGCCTGGATTTCTGGCCGGCGGCGGTGAATTAAACACCGATGAACCGCGCTGCGGAGTACCAAAACCTTGGTTATTGCGTGCTGGCGGAGCAAAGGAATTGTTGGTATTTCCTGGGCGAGGTCCTTGGCTGGGCCGTGAAGACGGGAACGGCGGGCGGGAAGATCCGCCTCCATTGCCACCCATCGGGCCGCCTCGGTTGCCGCGTCCCATTGGGCGATCTTGTCCCAATTCTGCGGCAGACGGCAGTTCGCCGCTGAGCGCTGCTCTGCGAGAAAGATTTACTCTTCCCTGTGAGTCAATTTCAACAACCATAACAGTTATTTCATCACCAAGGGAAACGACATCTTCCGGTGTATTGATGTGGTAATCGGCAAGCTGTGAAGTGCGCACCAAGCCTTCTTTGCCGGGCAAAAATTCAACAAACGCGCCGAAATCAACAATGCGCTTTACAATGCCGTTGTAAATTTTTCCAACTTCAACATCTTCAGTCAAAGCGCGCACCGCGTCTAACGCCAGTTGCATCGATTCGCCGTTGTCAGCGGAAATATGCACTGATCCGTCATCATCAATATCAATTTTCGAGCGGGTTTCCTCTTGAATTTTGCGGATGGTTTTGCCTCCAGGTCCGATAACGGCGCCGATTTTATCGGAGTTAATGCGAATGGTTTGAATGCGCGGAGCATATGTTGAAAGATCCAGTCTCGGCTCGGCGATGGCGTCCAAAATTTTCTCCATAATGAACATGCGGCCTTCGTGAGCTTGTTTCAGCGCTTTGGCAATGATTTCCAGTGTAATGCCTTTAACTTTAATATCCATTTGCAAAGCGGTGATGCCATCGGCAGTGCCTGCAACTTTAAAGTCCATGTCGCCCAGCGCGTCTTCCAAACCTTGAATGTCGGTAAGAATGGCGTAGTCGCTGGCGTTTTCACCGTCGCGGGTAATTAAACCCATTGCCACACCGGAAACCGGAGCAGGAATCGGCACACCGGCGTCCATCAGCGCCAAAGTAGAGCCGCACACCGACCCCATTGAAGTTGAGCCATTGCTGGAAAGCACTTCGGAAACGATGCGAATGGTGTAAGGGAATTCATCCTGAGAAGGAATGACTGCGGAAATGGCGCGTTCCGCTAAAGCGCCGTGGCCAATTTCGCGCCGGCCCGGGCTGCGTGAGGGTCTTGCTTCGCCGGTGCTGAACGCCGGGAAATTATAATGGTGCATAAAGCGTTTATTTTCATCAGCGCCTAATCCATCTAAGATTTGCTCATCTCCTGGGGAGCCAAGTGTTACAATTGAAAGCACCTGAGTTTGTCCGCGGGTAAACAAACCGCTGCCATGGGTTCGCGGCAAAAGGCCGACGGAACAAGAGATGGGGCGAATTTCCGTTAAACTGCGGCCGTCTGGGCGAACACCGTGATCTAAAATTTGTGCGCGAACATATTTTTTCAGTTCTTTTTCGTAGAGTTCGGAAATTTCTTTTGCGCGATCGGGAAATTTTTCACCGACTTCAACGAACAGCGCGGCGCGAACTTGTTCAAAAGCGGCGTCGCGGTCTGCTTTGTTGGTAAAGTTTCCCATGGCGGAAAATCGTGGATTCACGAAACTTTTAACAGATGAAGCAAGGGTTTCATCTGCTTCCGGCGGGGTAAATACAAGTTTTGTTTTACCGGCCAGTGAGACCAATTTATCTTGTAATTTTACAATATCTTGAATTGCTTGGTGGCCAACTCGAAGCGCTTCAAGAATAACCTCTTCAGAAACTTCTTTTGCGCCGGCTTCAACCATCATAATAGCGTCGGCGGTGCCGGCGATAACAAGGTCTAGTTTGCTTTCAAGCAATTGTGATTCAGTGGGATTTACAATGAGCGCTTCGTTAATATATCCCATTCGCACAGCGCCAACGGGTCCGGCAAAGGGAATATGAGAAATCATTAAAGCTGCAGATGCGGCAGTTACACCCATCACATCAAAATCATTTTCCATATCGGCGGAGAGCACAGTGATGGTAACTTGAACATCGTTGCGATACCCTTTAGGGAAGAGCGGGCGTATTGGCCGATCAACCAAGCGGGAAGCGAGGATGGAATGTTCGGTAGGGCGGCCTTCGCGTTTAATAAACCCGCCCGGAATTTTGCCGATAGCGTACATGCGTTCCTCTACATCAACTGTCAGCGGGAAAAAGTCGATTCCTTCGCGGGGAGAAGAGCTGCCTGTTGCTGTAGCAAGGATAACAGTATCTCCATATCGAACAAGAACAGCTCCGCTCGCCTGTTCTGCGACGCGCCCGGTTTCTATAGTAAGAACTCGGCCGTTAATAACAGCTTCTACGCTGTGAATGGTACGTCCTTCTGGCACGTATTTACCTCTTTCGCTCACTTTAGTGAGACTGTCTATAAATTGAAAATTTTCCTAATCAACAACCTAAACTGTCGTATACCGGGGCGCATTACACTTTCTTAGTTGAACTATGCGGAAATTCCTAATACAAAATGGAATTTTACAACTTACAATGGAGTTGTTGCGATATGACGCTTCTGATTTTTTAAAAGCAACTAATTAAAATCAGGCTATGTTCAGGGTTACCGTAAATTACTCTTATGCACAATAATGAGGTTGCAGTGAAGATTTTTGCTTATTTGATGTTTCGCTGTATCATAGCGTTATCCGTAACAATATCCATGCAATCTTCACTGAAAAGCGTCATTTGTATCTAATGCGCTCATTAGGTATGTATCACCGAAACTATGCGTTCAATTGAATGCGCAAATGAACGCACTGCTACCAAATTGCGCGCACAAAATTAGTGGCGCAAACCCAGTTCACCGATTAAAGACTGATATCTTTCGGGATTGTGTTTGCCAAGATAATTCAGCAGGCGGCGACGATGACCCACCATTTTTAGCAATCCGCGCCGAGAGTGATTATCTTGCTTATGAGTTTTTAAGTGTTCTGTAAGATCGCGGATCCGTTGGGTCATAATTGCGATCTGAACTTCTGACGATCCTGTATCTTTCTCATGTCTGTGGACATTGGAAATAATGGTCGCTTTGACATCCTGGGTCAAAGACATGCCGTTTGCCTCCGAATAATGTAATCGAGATAAAAATTTTTTGGTAAATCTTACTAGGGAGTATATCATAAATTATATCATTCTGGCAAATATCATAGGCATTGTTCTTTAATTATGCTCAATATTGCGCTAGTTACAGATGTGGCGCTTGTTTTATGTCAAATCCCGCGCGGTACACATGAGTGGAAGTGGGGAAACAAGCCACACGATTATGGTCTTTGATATTTTAATCGGGATGAAGATCAACAGAGCAGAGTACATTGTGTGCTCTATAGTGCCTGTTGTTGAACAAATACTGCACGGTACACGTGGGTGGAGGTGGGGAAACAAGCCACACGATTCATCGTGTGGTGTTCGTTTTGTAGCCACCTTGGCGCCTACATCGCTCCGAAGCACAAGCGCTGCCACATATCGTTTGTTTTAGAGCATACGCCGCGCTGTCACACATGAAGCAATGCAATCCGGTAGGGGCGACCCTTGTGGTCGCCCTTGCCACTCGGCAATCAATATTGCCCTGTGAAAGATTTTCATAAAAGAGATTTTGGGGACACCCCAAACCCCGCGCAAGGGGCTATCGCCCCTTACGTATCCCCATGTGTACCGTGCGGCGGTTGTTTATAAAAAAGAGATTTTGGGGACACCCCAAACCCCGCGCAAGGGGCTATCGCCCCTTACGTATCCCCATGTGTACCGTGCGGCGGTTGTTTATAAAAAAGAGATTTTGGGGACACCCCAAACCCCGCGCAAGAGGCTATCGCCCCTTACGTATCCCCATGTGTACCGTGCGGCGGTTGTTTATAAAAAAGAGATTTTGGGGACACCCCAAACCCCGCGCAAGGGGCTACCGCCCCTTACGTATCCCCATGTGTACCGTTCGGTGTTTCGTTTAAAATAAAAAGAGATTTTGGGGACACCTTAATCTCCACGCAAGGGGCATCCGCCCCTTACGAATCCCCGGGCAGGTATAAAAAACAACCATATCGGATATTGCAAGCGGGCAAGTAGTCATAGGTGTTTGCCAATTTTTGCTCACAAGAGTAGAATAATAGTGGATCTTTCCCCCTTAATAGATATTTTTTAATGGAGTTATGCATGAGCAGCGTTTATCGTTCTCATTCACATCTGTTCGGCGCTATCGGAGCTTTTGGGCAACTGGAACCAGCGCGCGCAGTTGTGATATCTTCGCCGATGGAGTATACCGTCTCGTATGGGGCAGGCGCACAAGCAGGACCGCAAGCTCTTTTAGACGCATCGGTTCAAGTAGAGTTGTATGATGAAACGCTGGACTTCATTCCGGCGGAATATGGTTTGGGCACGTTAGCTCCGTTGCTATTTGACCGGCTTAGCCATACTCAGGCGCTGGAATTAACTGAACATGCGGTTGCCGAAGTTTTGGCTCATGGGCAGCTTCCTATTACCATTGGCGGGGAGCATTCGCTTACCCCGGCTTGCGTTGCCGCAGTTCAGCGCCATAGAAACTATGCGCCGCTTGGCATTCTTCAATTCGATGCGCACGGCGACTTGCGGGACTCTTATGAAGATTCGCCGAACAGCCATGCGTGCGCAATGCGCCGCTGTTTGGATATCCCAGGGGTTTCAGTAGCCGGCGCCGGAATTCGGAGCGTCAGCCCCGAGGAAATTGCCGACATTCGCGCCGGTAAGATTGTTTCAACCATGTTATACGCGCATGATCTGCAATCCGGCCGGGCAAACCTGGCAAAAGCAATCGATGCTTTGCCCGAGCAGGTGTATATTACCGTTGATGTAGATTGTTTTGATCCCGCAATTATGCCCTCCACCGGAACTCCTGAACCCGGTGGGTTAGATTGGTATACTGTATTAGACGGAATACGCTATTGCATGCAACATAAAAAAATAACCGGTTTCGATATTGTTGAATTGGCTCCGGTTCCCGGTCTTCACGGTCCGGATTTTCTCTGCGCCAAACTGTTATATCGCATGTTTGGTATGTATATCGCTTTTCAGGAGGGTATCCGCAAGTGATTGCATCACCTGTTACTCGTTCTCGTTTTTATATTAAAAAATCGCGCCGCGGCTATTTCATTGCGCTGTGTTTATTTATGTCGTTAAGCGGCTTGTTTACAGGTCTGACCATTCGGCAGATTGCGCATGAAATGGTTGCAGGGCCAACTATCATATCCGGTCAGCCGGTGGCGATGCAAACTACGGTTGCTGTCGGCAAAGGAACCGGGCAATCGCAAACATCGCAGAAGTCTGCGCCGACCTTTGCGCCGCAAGCGTTTTATGTAAATTTTACGCTTTCAACTTATTCGGCGGCTCCGGGTAGTGTGCTTACAGTTACCGGAACTGCCCAAACACAATCTGGCGCATCACCCACTGAAAATCTGCGCGCGGTATTAACCATCGGCAGCCAGCAAACGATTGTAAAAGCAGTTCCCAGCTTTTTTAATGCCCAAGGTCAGGCTGTTTGGAAAATACTCATTCCGCAAAATACAGCTCCGGGTGATTATATGATTACGATGCAAGCATTTTGGGGACAATATTCTGCCGTTTGGGAAGAATATATTACGATTATATCCGCACAGTGAAAGGCGGTTTGCATAGCTTATGCCACGTTTATCATTTTGCCAGCACGCGCATTTCTACCAGCCCCCGCGTGAAGACCCGTTTACCGGGGTAATTCCGCAAGAAATTGGCGCCGAGCCTTACGGTAATTTTAATGAAAAAATTACCGCTGAGTGCTATCAGCCAAACGCTGAAATGGGTAACTTTGAACGCATCAGTTTTAATATTGGCCCAACTTTAGCGCTGTGGATGGAAAAATTTGCTCCGGCAACGCTGGATTTGATAGTGGCCGCCGATAAAAAACGCCTAAACGCAGTTGCTCAAGTATATAACCATACCATTTTGCCGCTGGCCTCTTCCGCCGATAAAGAAATTCAGATCCGTTGGGGAATTACCGATTTTATGCGCCGATTTTGCCGCGTTCCTCAAGGTATGTGGCTGGCGGAAACCGCTGTCGATGTTCCCACATTGGATGCGCTGGCAAAAGCCGGAGTTGCGTATACAGTGCTGGCTCCGTGGCAGGCAGCGGGCACTGCGCCGCGCAGTTCAGCCGAAGTAGACACAACAAAACCATATGTGGTTCAATTGCCCAAAAATCGCTCCATCACCGTTTTCTTTTTCGATCCAAATTTTTCTGTGGCGCTGCATCGCACTTCACGCCTGACGGCGCAGCAAATAGCGCAGGAAATATTCCCAATGCGGCTGGATAACGCCTGGTTTGGCCCACGCAGCGGTCAAACCTTGTTTGCCGCAAGTGACGGCGAATATTTTGGCCACCATTACCCCGGAAGAGATGCGCTGCTGCGCGACCTTACCCTTACCGAGGGGCCAGCCGCCGGGTATGATCCCATTTCGCTGAATGAATGGCTGGATCGGGTTAAACCGCAAGATGCTATTGAAATACAAAACTTTACTGCGTGGAGCTGTGAGCACGGGTTAGATAGATGGAGCCGCGATTGCGAATGTGCGCGCGATAATTCTGTGCCTGCAATTAGTGGCAACTGGAAAGGACCTTTGCGCGCTGCTATGAACCGATTGGCCGAACATATCGACGCAGTTTATTTTACACAATCCTTCCGCTGGCTTCGCAATGCGCACGAAGCCAGACTGGCGGCTATAGAGCCGCTTCGAGGCTGGCTGGATTGGGATCAGTTTTTTATCGAGCAAGGTTCAGATGATTTTGTTCGCGCGCCGGAATCTTTGCGAACTGCTATACACGAGAAACTGCGCCGCTTATTTTTGGCGCAATATTATCGGCAATTAATGTTTACAAGCTGCGGATTCTTTTTTGAAGACCTAAGCAGAATAGAGCCGGTAAATAATATTCGTTATGCTGCGATGGCGATAAAAAGCACAAATATGGTGGCGCCGGAAGTGCCTTCATTTGCCGACGCCTTTGCCACCGATCTTGCGGAATGCCGCAGCGTGCGCACTGGGCAATCTGGCGCCGAACTTTTTTTGCGAGAATGGGACCGCGCGGAACAGCTATTGGCGTAACATAGTCTTTTCGGGATATGATATAGGCACTGAACTGTTTTTATAGGAAAATAATGGATCAATCACATATTCGTAATTTTTGTATCATAGCGCATGTCGATCACGGTAAATCTACCTTGGCAGATCGCTTGCTTGAATATACCGGCGCTGTTTCCAAACGTGAAATGACTAACCAGATTTTGGATCAGATGGATTTAGAGCGTGAAAAAGGTATTACCATTAAAGCTCAGGCTGTTCGTATGCAATATACCGCCCAAAACGGCGAAGAATATGAACTGAATTTAATTGATACGCCGGGACATGTAGATTTTAGCTATGAAGTATCACGCAGCTTGGCAGCTTGCGAAACTGCTTTGCTGGTGATAGACGCCAGCCAAGGCATTGAAGCGCAGACGCTGGCCAATATGTATCTTGCGCTGGAAGCCGATTTAACAATTATACCGGTCATTAATAAAATTGATTTGCCCAGCGCCGACCCGGACAGAATTAAAGAAGAAATAGAAACCGTTATTGGTTTGCCCGGAGATGAAGCGATTCTGGCTTCCGCTAAAGAAGGCATCGGCACAAAAGATATCCTTGAAGCAATTGTAGCGCAGGGGCTGCCTCCCAAAGGAGATCCAACTAAACCGCTGCGCGCGCTGGTGTTCGACTCTAAATATGATTCTTATAAAGGTGTTATTGCTTATGTGCGTGTGATAGACGGTGTTTTAAAACAAAACTCGCGTATTCACATGATGTCCGTAGGCAGCAGCGCTGATACACTGGAATCGGGTTATTTTACGCCATCTATGGTAAGCGCGCCCGAGCTTTCAGCTGGAGAAGTGGGTTATGTAGCTACCGGTTTTAAAGTAGTTAAAGATTGCCATGTTGGCGACACTATTACCACAATCGAAAACGGGGCTGAAACTCCTTTGGCGGGTTATCGCCCGGCCAAGCCTATGGTTTTTGCCGGAATCTATCCGGTAGATAGCGGTGATTATCCTGAGCTGCGCGACGCATTGGATCGCCTGCAGCTGAACGACGCTTCACTTTCTTTCGAGCCGGAAAGCTCACTTGCTTTGGGCTTTGGGTTTCGGTGCGGCTTTTTAGGCATGCTGCATATGGAAATTATTCAGGAGCGGCTGGAGCGCGAATATAATCTTACATTGCTAGCCACAGCGCCAAGTGTGGAATATGTAGTAACCAAAACCGACGGTGAAAAAATTATTGTTGATAACCCAGCGAAACTTCCGGCGCCAACTCAATTAGAGTTTATTGAAGAACCTATTATGGAGATTAGTATTTTTACTCCATCCAGGTATATCGGCGCTATTATGGAAATCGTTACTTCGCGGCGCGGTCTTTTTCAACAGATGAAATATATCGAGACAGATCGCGTGCATATGGTTTATGAAATGCCGCTGGCAGAGCTGATTATTGATTTTTATGATCAATTGAAGTCGCGCACTCAGGGGTATGCGTCCTTAGATTATACGTTTGCGCGCTATTCTCAAGCCGATTTGGTCAAACTGGATGTTCTGGTCAATGGTGAACCGGTAGACGCATTGTCTTTAATTATACATAAAGATAAGGCGCAAAGTCATGGCCGTGTGCTGGTAGAGAAACTGCGTGAGTTAATTCCCAGACAATTATTTGAAGTGCCTATTCAAGCCGCAGTCGGCAGCAAGGTTATTGCTCGCGAAACTGTGCGCGCCATGCGCAAAAATGTACTTGCGAAATGCTACGGCGGTGATATCACCCGAAAAATGAAGCTGCTGAATAAGCAAAAAGAGGGTAAAAAACGCATGAAAATGGTGGGTTCGGTTGAAATTCCCCAAGAAGCGTTTATGGCCGTTTTAAACTTAAACGATGATTAAATGTAAACCCATATTGCGCTAAACAATATGGGTTTCTTCTTCCTGAACCTCGCCATTTTGAATAAGGAATGCCCGCAAAACTGGATGTTCCGGTCCGTCTTTCAAAGTAAAAATAAGATAGTACGTTCCGGGCCAGTTTTGGGCATAGGCAATATCTCTGGGTGATGGATATGCTTGCGTGCGTGGATGTGAATGATAATAGGCAAACACATCCCACTCTTGGCTTTCAATGTCATTCCAAATACGCAGCAGTTCCGGAGCCGCAATGATTGAAAATGTTTCCGGCTCATCAGCGGCGTTTACTGCCGGGTAGTGCTTAACAATGTTTCCGTTTGATCCTGCCAGAACTCCGCATGCTTCGTTTGGGTAACCATTGTGGACGTGTTCCAGCATTTCAGTGTATATTTTCCGTGATAACTCTACCATAACAGCCTGCCGTCTAAGTGTTCTTCCAATTGTTCGATATTGCTTTCCCACAAATTCTCGCTGAGATATTTCCAGCCGCCATCTGCCAGTAAAACAACAATATTGCCTGTTTCCATTGTGTTCGCTGTTTTTATGGCGGCGTGCAACGCGGCGCCACACGATGGGCCGGCAAATATGCCTTCTTTTTCGGCCAGCAGGCGCATTGTTTGAATAGCGTCTGTGCTGCGCACAAGAATTTTTGCGTTGAGAATTTTAGGATCAAAAACCGGAGGAATAAAGCCATCTTCTAAACTGCGCAACCCTTGAACGCCATCGCCTTGCAACGGTTCTGCCGCTATGATGCGAATATTTGGGTTATGTTCTTTCAGTCTGCGGCCCGTTCCGGTTAATGTTCCGCCGGTGCCAAGACCTGCAACAAACACATCAACATCCGGCAGATCGCGTATAATTTCTTCGGCTGTGCCGGAGTAGTGCGCCTGTGGATTGGCGTTATTGCCGTATTGGTAGAGAAAAACATACTCGGGATTTTGTTCCGCAATGCGTTTCGCTAAGTCAACGGCGCCGTTGCTGCCCAATGTACCGTCTGAAAGGATGATTTCAGCGCCATATAAACGCAGCATCTGCCGGCGTTCATTGGAAACATTATCTGGTATTACGGAAATAAAGCCATAACCCTTCATTTTAGCGATCATTGCCAGCCCAATGCCGGTGTTGCCGCTTGTTGGCTCAAGGATAACGGAACCGGGGCGCAATTTCCCTTCCGATTCAGCTTGTTCAATCATGAATTTTGCAATACGGTCTTTGACACTTCCCGTTGGATTTTGCCCTTCAAGTTTGGCAAAAATCTTTACCTGATTATGCGAATATAGCCGCGATAGCTCTACCAGCGGAGTGTTCCCGATTGTTTCGAGAATAGATGTGTAGCGCATATGGCTTATTCCGCGTTTCCGCCTGCCATAGCGGGCAATAATGTTATGATAGAATTTTGCTGAACCGGTGTTTGCAATCCCTTCAGGTATCGCGCATCCTGATCGTCAACATAGATGTTAATGAATTTGCTCAGCGCGCCTTCAGATGTTAATATTTGCTCGCGCAGAGAAGGGTAGCGCGCAAACAGATTTTCCAACGTTTCGAGTAACGTTTCGCCTTGAATATCCAATGTTTTGGCGCCGCCGGCAGACGGTCTGAGTACCGGTGGAATTTTAATGCTGCTCATGTCTTAATATCCTGAAAATATAGTTTCAATGAATTGGCGCATTGGGCGGTTGTTATTTTTTTTGATTGTAACAGTGCGCCGCCCATTTGCGATTGTTTATGCTGTGTATTGTTAATGGTACCGGTTATCTGACTGCGCAAATTTCTTCGTAGGTTGGCAAGTCTTCCGGATGGGCGTGAGCGCCGCACGCAGGGCAATTGGGATCTTTGAAAAGCTTCAGCTCATCATAGGTTTGGGTTAAAGCGTCATACGCCAGCAATCTGCCCACTAACGGCTCACCAATGTCAAGCAGTAATTTAACGACCTCGGTTGCTTGTAAAATACCAATAGTGCCCGGCAGCAGCCCTAAAACACCGGCTTCGGCGCAGTTTGGCGCTAATTCTGGCGGAGGCGGCTCTGGGAACAAGCAACGATAGCAAGGGCCGTCAAAGGGTTTAAAAACTGTAACTTGCCCTTCAAAGCGGAAAATACTGCCATGTACAACCGGTTTGTTTGCAATAATTGAGGCGTCGTTCAACATATATCTGGTGGGAAAGTTATCTGTGCCATCTAAAATTACATCATACTCGGAAATAATATCCAGCACATTTTCTTTTGTCAGCCGGCCGTTGATAGCGTTGACGTGAATGTCTGGGTTTAATCCCAATATGGTGTCTCGGGCAGATTCTACCTTTAGCTTGCCAATTGATTTTGTGTTGTGGATAATTTGCCGCTGCAAATTGCTTTCATCAACAACATCATCATCAATAATGCCTAACGTTCCAATGCCGGCTGCCGCCAAATAATATGCAGCTGGCGAGCCTAACCCTCCGGCGCCGATGAGCAGCACTTTTGAGTTCAGCAGTTTAACCTGTCCGTCTTCCCCTACCTCCGGAATAAGCAGATGACGGCTGTATCTGTTCCGTTGCGCGTCGGTGAGAATTGTTGGCGTTACAACCGGCAGCCCCGAACCAGACCATGCAACATAACCGCCAGCCAATGATGTAACATTGGTGTACCCCATCTGCTTTAGTGTTTGGCCGGCAAACAGTGAGCGCACTCCTCCGGCGCAGTATAACAGCAGTGAAACGTTTTTATCCGGAACGGTTTCTTCAATCTTTAATTCTAAAAATCCACGGGGCACATGCAGCGCATTTGGCAGATGGCCGCTGTTCCATTCATGCTGCTCCCTCACATCAATCACTAACACATCCGGATTTTGCTGAATAGCGCGATATGCTTCTGAAGGACGAATTTCTGAGATCTCTTTACGCGCTTTTTGCAAAAGTGATCTGGACATATCTCCCATAAATTTAAGCTCCAATATTTGATTTTCTTAATACTTTCCAAAATGAAGTCTGTAACAAAAATATACCAATTTTCTTTTTCACTATGCAAGATCGGTTCCAAGCATAATTTTGCTCATTTGAAAAGAAAGCAAGAATCTGCTCAATTATTGTATGTATTTGGCTGCATAGGTTCTGATATTTTCTTATTACTATCGGTAAAATACGAGGATAAGCATATATTTTATGGTTGATTTTCGATTTTTTTGCCGATGATGTATGTATCTTCTCCACATCTTTCTGCCGCGGCCCATCGAAAACGCGGCGCACTTGCCAGCGCTGCGAAACCGGGATCTCCCACAGGGCTAAGCGCGGATACGCCGCCAATAACGATTGGGGCAAGAAAAATATGTGCGCGATAAATTAAATTTGCGGCAAAGCAAGCGCCTAAAACCGTGGCTCCGCCTTCAATAAGCGCTGTTAAATACCCTCTTTTGCCAAGCTCTTGCCATAATGCGGAAATATCTACTCTGCCTGTTACATCCGCCGGTAAAATCAGCGGTTCGGCGCCGGTGGAGCGAATGGTATCGCGCCATGAATCCGTCGCGGCGGAAGTAGCTGCTATAATTGTTTGTCCGGGGGTATCCGGTCGCAGCATTTTTGCAGTGGCGGGTGTTCTGCCTTGGGAATCGAGCACAATGCGAATGGGGTGACGAATACGCAGATCAGGTTCATCGGGCAGACGAGTAGTAAGGAGGGGATCATCCTGCAGCAAAGTTTGCGCGCCGATGATAATGCAATCGCAGCTCTGCCGCAGTAGATGCCCGGCGCGGCGTGATTCCGGCCCTGTTATCCATTGCGATTCGCCGCGGGAGGTAGCAATCTTGCCGTCCATGCTCATGGCGATTTTTGCAATTCCCATTGGCTCTTTATGAATGAGCCAATGCCGGAATGGGGCAATTAGCTCTTGCGCTTCTGTGGCTTGGCTATTTTCCGGATGTAAAATTTCTGTAGTAATTCCTGCGTTTTGCAGCTGCCGCACGCCGTTTCCGCCGACTAATGGATTGGGATCTGTTGTGGCGATAATAACTTTTGTTATCCCGGCGGCGATAATAGCGTTCGTGCAGGGAGGGGTATGGCCGAAAAAACTGTGCGGCTCCAAAGTAACCGCCATTGTGGCGCCGGTGGCCTCGCTGCCGGCAGCGCGAAGCGCCATAATCTCGGCGTGCGGGCCGCCAAATGGCTGGGTAGCCCCGGCGCCAAGAAAAACAGTGTTTTTAAAAATGACAGCGCCAACTGGTGGATTAGGGCTGGTAAATCCTTGTTCGGCCTTCGCCAGTTTCAGCGCCATTGTCATGGCTTCAAATGCATTCATAATTTTCGCCTAAGGGAATAAAATAATGGAGGAATGGCTATGAATTCAGCAAAGAATGAACCCGCGCTGTATCTGCGGCGGCCTGCGCAGACATTCCCATGCTTTGATATACTTGCGCGCGCGCGCGATAACTTTCTGCGTTATCGGGATTCAAACGTATTGCCTGGGTAAGCGCGCGGTCTGCTTCGGTAAATCGTCCCAGCGCAGCGAATGCTTGCCCGGTGATGAAATATCCGATAAAGCGCGCGGCGGACCGCGCAATAAGCGCTTGCCCGATTTCCAGCGCCTCTAGTGGATGATTGATTTTAATAAAAATGCCGGCTTTCAGGGAAAGTGCTTCGGCGTTCAAGGCATCTGCCGCTAAAACACGGTCGCAGATGGCTAATGCGCCGTCAGGCGACCCGGCCTCAAAGGCTTTTTGCGCCAATATAACCGCCGTATGCGCCAAATTTTGCGTTATGGCAAATTCTTCTGCGGCAGTTCGCTCGGAAGCTGATAATTGCAGGGCATGCAATGCGGTGAGCATGTACATGCGTGCGCCGTCTGGTGATGTATCTCGGGCTATTTCAGCTTGATAAGAGCCAATATCGCCGCAATCTATGATCACACCGGAAGAAAGTGTATATCCGGCAAAGGGATTTCCTTCGGCCAGCGCTGCTGCGGCGCTGTGGATGACTGCCGCGGCTTCTGGCTGCAGCGACGCCGGCGCTTTCACAATTTCAATTTCGGGCTGCGCAAACAATCGCAGACCTTTGGTGTATACTCGTACAGTTTCAGGGCCGTCCGGCTGGCTAACAATAACGATGAATCCGGTAATGTCACCTTGCAGAGAATGAGCTAGCGTTTCCGTGGTAAACACCCGTTCGGTAATTGGATCAAAGACAACACCGTTGACTTCTTTGCAGATGATGCGCAGCAGCGCGGCAAGCCAGCGCATACGCCAGGCGGCGTCTTCACCGGAACAAACAAGGGAAACAGTATAGGCAATTTTCCCGCTGCGCAGTATTTTGGGATCAGATTCGGGCAATTTTAACGCCAGCGCATCTAAAAGAGCTGGTTTAACCTCAAGTAATACTGGTTGGCGGCGGCGTTCTGCAGCAATCTTTGCGTTTATTCGGCCGAGAGTTTCGCGCAAATGCAGCGCGCCGAGCGGTTCCGGAGCGGCGGGCGCTGGCGCTGATTGCAGTACTGGCGCGGGATGGAATTCTGCCAGCCCCAATTTTGCCTTGTTGATTTCGGTGATGCAATTTTGAAAAGGGAATACGCTGGTTTCGCTAATTATTTGCAGCGTGATGGTCAATAATTCAGACATATGAAATTTCACCTTGACATTGCCTTTTAGAGTATTATAGAACAATGGCTCCTAACATTGCTTAATTCGCTGCTGGTGTCTCCAAATATATTTTTATGTAAAATTGAAACGCTGCACGGTACACATGGGGATACGTAAGGGGCTGCCGCCCCTTGCGCGGGGAATGGGGCGCCTCCCAAAATCTCTTTTTATAAACAACCGCCGCACGGTACCCATGGGGATACGTAAGGGGCGGTAGCCCCTTACGCGGGGCTTGGGGTGTCCCCAAAATCTCTTTTATGAAAATCTTTCACAGGGCAATAGTGATTGCCGAGTGGCAAGGGCGACCGCAAGGGTCGCCCCTACCGGATTGCATTGCCTCAATGTGTACCGCGAGGCGTATGCTCTAAAATAAACGATATGGGGTGACGCTTTTGCTCCGGCGCGGTATTGGCGGCCAAATGGCCACAAAACGAACACCACACGATGAATCGTGTGGCTTGTTTCCCCACCCCACCCATGTGTGACCACGCGGCGTATGCTCTAAAATAAACGATATGGGGTGACGCTTTTGCTCCGGCGCGGTATTGGTGGCATGGGCGCCTATGATGTACCATATCTTTTACGTTATTTGGATGCTCCTCCATCTTTGCGGATCTTGTCAATTTTCCTCATTCGGTACAATAAAATAGAATACTACATTAACGCAACAAAATATGCAAAGGATTGCTCTATTTGCACAACCGCGCTCATGTTTGTGATGAAAACAGAAGTTGCTTTATATGTCAGTTTTAATGTATGAAGCAATGAATAAACCTATATTTCCATAAACAAACGGAACTACTCAGGAGGTAAAGTCAGGAATGGCCATTTCAACAACAGCACGCCGCCTGGCCACAAAAGCAGATATACGTAAAACATTATCGTGGAATGTGCGTTAACATTTTGTTGCAAAGTTTAAAAATTAGTGAGGAGATTCATCAAATGTCTATTACTCAAAAAACTGCGCCACAATATTTTGTGTTTCCGGTGCGGCAAGCAGGATTACTTATTGCGTCGCAAATATTACCGTTTTTCCTGGTTAACTATCCAGTGCTGCAAAATATTTCGGTATTTATTTTAATTGCCGGATTTTTGTATAATATAGCGCGAGATGGGCATGGAATATTATCCATGCGCGGCTTGGTTAATACTTCAAATATGGGCAAAAATATGAAGTGGTATGTTTTTGCATACTTTATGCTATTTCCATTTTTTATCATCATATATGATATTAGAATGGTGATTGATAGTTTCCAAGCAGAGCGAATTCAGGAAAAAGAAACTGCCATTGCGTTGAAAGAAAATATTCTGCGGTTAGAGCGCGAACTGGGTATCGGGCAAAATATAAATACTGAAGAAGATAAGCATAACTGAGTGACCGATTTTGAATATGCTGTGGCAGAAACTGTGAAAATGATTGGCGCAACTACAATATGACCAAAGATTCAGAATCTGTTTTATGAAATAGGGAAAATGAATAGGTTTTCATGAAAAGATAATCATACAAGACATTAGTATTTTCAGGGACTCATCATCAATTCGCGCTATTCTGTAGATAACAGATTCGACACGAGGCGAGCCACTTACCTGTTTCAAGGACGCCGATGTATTGGACCAATTAATTTTTTTTTGAAAATTGTGGAGGGCGCAATGCCAAAATTACCAGAAGATCAGCATATTACTTATCAGCTTCAGTATCGAAAGTGCGGAAAATCAACATGCAGCACATGCAAAAACGGATTTGGGCATGGGCCATATTGGTATGCGTATTGGCGCGAAGGCACAAAACTTCGGTCGGGGTATATTGGTAAAACTCAACCGGAAGGTATTACCATAAAACAGGTATCAAAAGCAGAGGAAAGAATACTGTATCATTCGGAAAAAACGCTGGTAAACGCTACCGTTAAAACGGAATATTAAGCGGCTGCGCTTCAGCAATACAGTTGTGATACTCCGCGCACTTAATTTTCCCAAAAACAGCGCACACCTGGCCACAAATGCTCAGGATTCGCAAGGGGCGGTAGCCCCTTGCGTGAGGTTTGGGGTTCCACCCAAATACATTTTTATTTAAAATGAAACACTGCGCGGTGCGCATGAGGTCATACAATCCGGCAAAGGCGACCGCAAAGGTCGCCTTTGCTACCCGCCGTATCATTTGCGTAATGCGGATCTTGTCGATATCCCCTGAGTGAGTACAGAATATTGTGCTTAACTCAAGAATTTCATCGGATTTCCGATTGAATTATGGTAGAGTGTTTGTGAAGATGTGAGATTTTCTATGCCGCCATATATTATTCAGCCGGATCCTAACGGTAGATATTCAAAGAAAAAAATGTTACGGCCAAGTTTGCGTTATACAAAAGGGGAGATGCGGCTGCTGTATTCAGCAATAACCACCCTGTTTATAGCTTCGTTTGTTATTATTGTGCTGCTTGCCAATGAATTTGTACAGGCAAACAGCAGTTTTGTTCCATATACGCCAACCATAGCGCCAGCTATGACTGCTCCGGCTGCAACTGATACACCAACCGCGGCGCCGGCGTCATTCCCGCAGAATAACCCTAATCCAACTATAGCGCCTACTCCAACCACGCCGATTATGACGCCTAGTCCAGTTACAACTCCTACTCTTCCACCGCAATCATTTCAACCGCCAATAGCAACGCCAACTGTGGCGCCGATCCCGATGGCAACACCAACTGTGGCTCCGAGCCCGACGGCAACGCCAACTGCGGCGCCGATCCCGACGGCAACACCAACTGTGGCGCCGATCCCGACGGCAACGCCAACCGCGGCGCCGAGCCCGACGGCAACGCCAACTGTGGCGCCGAGCCCGACGGCAACGCCAACCGCGGCGCCGAGCCCGACGGCAACACCGGGATTAGGCTAACATTGTTATGAACTTTAATTATTAAAAAGGGATAAGATATACCAGGGATACGTAAGGGGCGGTAGCCCCTTGCGCGGGGAATGGGGTGTCCCCAAAAATCTCTTTAATTTTAAAATATTCCACGGGCAATATTGGCAGCCGGGCAGCAAGGGCGACCGCAAGGGTCGCCCCTACCGGATTGCATTGCCTCAGGTGTGACCGTGCAGCGTTTGTTCAACAACAGGCACTATGGGACACTCAATGTACTCCGCTCTGTTGGTTTCCATCCTGATTAAAATATCAAAGACCATAATCGTGTGGCTTGTTCCCCACCTCCACCAATGTGTACCGTGCAGTGATTATTTTAAAACAGGCGCGATGTGGCGCTCAATGTACTCCGCTCTGTTGGTCTTCATCCTGATGAAAATAGTAAAGTTCATAACAATGGGGAAAATAATGACAAAAATTCATTGGGTAAAAATTTACCGGTAAAAATTAAAATGTGTAGTTAAACATAAAAATCGACGAAAAAACTATTGACATTGGGCTTTTTATGCTTTATAATACTTTTACGGAACATTTACCGGTAAAAGCAAATGAGGATTTCGTCAATGGTGACAATGGCAGATGTGGCGCGAAAGGCCGGAGTAACAAAGCAGTCAGTTTCCAATGTATTAGCGGGAAAACCGGTTCGGCCGGAAACATTGGAGAAAGTAATTACCGCAGTAAAAGAACTTGGTTATACCCCAAATTTGGTAGCGCGCGCATTAGCGCGAGGTAAAACAAATTTAATTAGCTTTGTTGTTCCAACATTAAAAAATCCTTTTTACGCTGAAATTGCCGAAGAAGTGGAACAAACCATAGATGAGTTTGGTTATCAATTTATTCTTAGCACCACCCGAAACGATCTGAAACGCAGCAGACAGCAATTTGAATTTTTAACTCATCGGGCAATTGATGGCATGCTGTTAGCTGAAGATCATTATTCCTCTTATGACGCAAAAACACTTGCACAGCGCGACTTTCCAATAGTGTTGTATAGCTGGGAATCGTTGCCATACCCAGATAATCTTTCTGTAGTGTCGATTGACTTTCGGCAAGCAGGATTTTTAGCAGCATCACATTTATTGGAATTGGGCCATCGTAATTGTGGAGTGATATATGAAAACCCTACGCACCAGCTTCGTTTAAGCGGTTTTTTAGACGCTTTTCGTATGAATGGTATTACTATTCATGAAAATTGGCTGCGCAGCACGGCAGACGCTTCCTATGAAAGCGGGTATCTGCAAGGGAAAAATATATTGCGCGATTTTCCGCAAGTATCTGCTATTTTTGCTACCAATGATCTTATGGCAGCCGGTGTTTTAGACGCAGCCCAAGAAATGGGCAGAGATGTGCCAAAGGATATTTCCGTTATAGGTTTGGATGATATTGCACAGTCGGCGCATACACGCCCGCCACTGACATCCATTTCAATTCCCAAAAAAGCTATGGCTCGTGAAGCAGTGTTACTGTTATTGCGATCCATAGAATACTCAGCAGATTCACTGCCAGTTATCACTTTATTGCATCCGGCGTTGGTGATACGCCGTTCAACAGCACCGATAGAAGAATCACTGCGGTGAAGTGCAAGGTGGTTTTTTTTGCCAGTTAACAATTAATTTATTTAGTTAATGAACTGGGGTAAAAAATACACATAAGGCTTGAATTGCCTAATTCTAATATGAAGAATGAAAGGGGAATTTAGTTTTAAGGTGACCCCATTTAGAGTGGGTCTGGTTTATAGGTTTTAATTCAGAGTCGAAACGAACGAATACAATGGAGGAAAATTTACCATGGCTAAACCTACACGTTCACGTTGGTTTACAAAACTTGCATTAGCAACTATTGCTATTTTATCAATTGCGCTGCAAGCTTGCGGCAGTTCTTCTCAATCTTCCAGCGGCCCAGTGAATCTTACTTTTTGGTCTTGGGTACCTAATATTCAAAAGTCAGTAGATTTATTTAATTCTACCCATTCCAATATTCATGTTACACTTAATTCGGTAACAGCAGGAAATAACGGCACATACGCCAAAATGTTAACTGCATTGAAAGCAGGTAATGCTCCGGATTTAGGTCAAATTGAATATCAATTTTTACCAACCTTTGAATCTGTTGGCGGATTGGTTGATCTGTCGCAATATGGCGCCAGTTCGCTGCAAAGCGATTTTGTGCCGTGGACTTGGAAACAAGTAACGGTTGGAAACGCAGTTTATGCTATTCCGCAAGACTCGGGTCCTGAAGCAATGTTCTACCGAAAGGATCTGTTTACAAAATATAACTTGCCAGTGCCTACAACATGGGCGCAATTCCAGCAAGACGCAGTTGCTCTTCATACCGCAGATCCATCGGCGTATATCACAGATTTCCCGCCAAAAGACGCCGGTTGGTTTATTGGTTTAATTTGGCAGGCCGGTGGCAGATGGTTCCGCATCAATGGGCAATCTTGGAATATTAATGTGAATGATACAGCTTCAATGCAAGTTGCCTCTTATTGGCAAAATATGCTGAGCAACAATTTAGTTAAAACCGATCCGGATTTCTCTACTGCTTGGTATAATGATTTACAAACAGGCACAGTAGCTACTTGGTTAACAGCTGTATGGGGCGCAAACACAATTATGAGCAATGCGCCAAGCACATCTGGTGATTGGGCTGTAGCGCCAATGCCACAGTGGACAGCCGGACAGCAGGTTTATGGAAACTGGGGTGGTTCTACTACCGTAGTTTTCAAAGATTCTAAATATCCGCAGCAAGCGGCAGAATTTGCGCAATGGCTGAATACCAATTCGCAGAGCGTTCAAGATATGGTTCAAGGCGCTCAGTTATATCCGGCGCTTCAGTCTGCGTTAAGCTCCAGCTATATTAACCAACCAAGCGCATTCTATGGCAACCAGAATATCTATCAGGTATTCCAAACAATTTCAGGCAATGTTGATGTCAATTTCCAATGGGGGCCGACAATGAATCAGGTCTTCCAAGATATGTCTGATAGTTTCAGTAATGTTACGAATGGACAAGGCACATTAAACAGCGCTTTAAATAGTTTGCAGTCTAGCACTGTTACCTACATGCAGCAGCAAGGTTTCAGTGTAAACGGCGGATAAACCGTAGTTCTCCAGCAGCAGGTTTGGCAGAAGTATCTTTTGCCAAATCTGCAAAATTTATAAGATAATATCCCAAAAAGTATTCATAATAACCCATTCATAATGTATGCTGTTGGTATGTTACTGCGAAATAGTATCTTATCATTGAAACTATTGAGGTTACCCATGATGTTAGGTTCAAAAACGACCGGATCATTTCGTTTAAAGGCTGGCAAAATTTGGATAAAAAGTATTCCATATGTATTTATTATGCCTTTTGGGATATTGTTTTTATTATTTTTTATTGCCCCAATCATGTATGCTTTTTATTCAAGTTTATTTGTGGTAAAACATAGTGGATTAGGTCTTTCAGCGCCGGTAACGGTTTTTAATGGCCTATTTAATCTGAACCAAGCATTCCACGATCCTTTATTTTATCAAAGTTTAGGGCGAATGCTGCTTTTTGGAGTCGTTCAGGTTCCAATAATGCTGGGTTTAGCGTTGTTTTTTGCGCTTTTGCTCGATTCAGTAACAATCAGATTAAAAAATTTATTTCGCATGGCTTTTTTTGTGCCATACGCAATTCCCGGAGTTATAGCAGCCCTTTTATGGGGATATTTATATAATCCCCAGTTGAGTCCAATTGTGCAGTTTTTTCACGCAATTGGCTGGAAATCTTTTGATTTTTTATCGCAGCATGCTGTGCTTTGGTCAATGGCAAATATTGTAACTTGGGAATGGACCGGCTACAATATGATCATTATTTATTCTGCGTTGCAGGCTATACCGCATGAATTGTATGAAGCCGCCAAAATTGATGGTTCAAATGGCTTTAATATTGCCAGATATATTAAGATACCGTTGGTAGCCCCGGCAATTGTATTATCTGGTTTATTTTCGATAATAGGAACTTTGCAAATTTTTAATGAGCCATCAACATTACAATATATAACAAACAGCATTACCAGCTCGTATACACCTAACCTGTATGCGTATACGGCAGCTTTTGTTACAAATCAATATAATTACGCTGCAGCGCTGGCAGTTTTGTTAGCTATAGCAACGTTTATTTTTTCTTTTGGCCTTCTGCGAATAACTACCAGACAAACAGGAGAATAAAAAATGGGAAATATATTTACGTCTGTTTTGCGAAAAACAATTTCACCAGAAGAGCCAATGAAGCCAAGCAAGCGAACCGGCGGCACGAATGTATTAGGTATGGCAGTGTTATTTGCATTTACCGTATATTTTCTTCTCCCTTTGTATTGGCTCATCATTTCCTCAACGAAAACGACTAATGATCTTTTTAGCGGCAATGGGCTTTGGTTTTCCGGGCAATTTCAATTTTTTCAAAACTTGCAAGGTTTATTTTCGTATGATGGCGGAATATTTATTTCGTGGTTTATCAATACATTTTTATATGCAATTGGCAGCGCTGTTATCAGTACGTTGATAGCGGCAATGGCCGGGTATGCGCTGGCTAAATTTAAATTTTACGGTAAGAATACTATTTTTTCAATAGTGCTTGGCTCACTGCTGGTGCCAACAACAGCATTATCATTGCCGTTATATTTGCTGATGGCTAAAGCAGGGTTAACAAATACCTATTGGGCAGTATTGTTGCCGAGTTTTGTAAGTCCCTTTGGTGTTTACTTGGCAAGAGTGTATTCCGTATCTTCTATTCCCGATGAAATGCTCGATGCAGCGCGCGTAGATGGAGCCGGTGAATTTAGGGTCTTTTTCCGAATTGCCCTAGCGGCATTAACGCCATCGTTAATTACAATTTTTCTTTTTCAATTTGTTGCAGTGTGGAATAACTATTTTCTGCCTTTGGTGATGCTTAGCAATCAAAATCTCTTTCCGCTTACGGTTGGTTTGCAATCTTGGAATGCTATTACAACCAGTGTTTCCGGGCAAGGGATGTTGTATTCATATATCATAATGGGGTCACTCATTTCTGTTCTGCCATTAATTATTGGATTTTTATTTTTGCAGAGATATTGGCGGGCCGGTATCGTTTCCGGCAGTATAAAATAAGCAACAATAGTTGCAATGGGGTATTCTGCCTGGAAATATGCTACACTGAAACAATAGAGGCTGCATGTTCCGCAAATTCAGTAATATCTTAGGTTAGTGCAAGTTATGGCTACTTTATCAGACGTTGCGCAGCGCGCCGGCGTTACCGCTGCCACAGTTTCATATGTTCTTTCCGGAAAAGCCCAAGTAAAGGATGAAACGCGCGCGCGTGTTCTGCAAGCAGTTGAAGATTTGGGGTATAAGCCTAATTTGCTGGCTAGAGGACTGGCGCAAGGCAAAACATTTACAATAGCAGCAATAGTTCCGGAAATTACCAACCCATATTATGCAGAAATTATTAATGAGGTTGAGCATATTGCCGGGGCAAAGGAATATCATATTCTATTAGCAATGTCGCACGGCAATCCTAAAACATGCGCGCATTTGCTCGATCGGTTTTCCAGCCGGTGGGTTGATGGCTTTTTAATCATGGGCGGCTCAGCAAATCCCGACTTGGCACAATCAATAATACAAACTTCCAAGCCGCTTGTTTTAAGTGTTTGGGAAAATGATCCACAATTGGAAGATATTCCATGCTTTGATATTGATTTTTATGACGCAGGCATGCAAGCGACAAAACATTTACTGCATCTTGGGCACAGTAAAATAGCAATTATATTGGAAGAACCGATTCAGCATACGCGATTTTTGGGCTTTAAAGACGCTATGCAGCACGCAGGCATGGAAATATTGCCGGAATATATTCAGGCAGGTGATTCATCATATACCAGTGGTTTTGCCGCCGCGCAGAAATTGTTACAGATAAAGCCTATGCCTACTGCACTATTTGCTGCAAACGATGCGATGGCTATTGGCGCGATCGAGGCAATTCATCAGGCGGGTTTGGCAATACCAAGTGATATTTCCGTTATTGGTGTAGATGATATTCTTTTAGCTGAGCATTCATATCCGCCGTTAACAACCATTCGCACTCCGCGGAGGCAATTAGCAAAATTGATTATTCAAACTTTGCTTGCAAAAATTGAGGATCCCAAACTAATAAATTTTGAAAAAACAGCCACTTTATTAAAACCGCATATTATTATACGCAGTTCAACCACTTCACCCCAAAAACAGATATACTAAGTATATCGTATGTTTGTTTTATGTACGAGTATTTTGGTTAGGAGTAAGCACACATCATGGCAAAGGCCCAATTTTCGCAATCATTCATTTTTCATGTTCCCTTAGCAAAAGTTCAGGCAATGTTGATGGATTTTACCAATATTGATAAATATCATCCGTTAGTTGTGAAATCGGAGGAATTGCCCTCAGATACATCACAGTTTGGCGGTCCTCGGCGCCGATTTGAGATTACCGATATTACCTATATGGGGCCGCTAAGGCTGAAGTTTAAATATTTGGCTACATCTACTTTAGATACAAATGGGCATATTTATACCGAAGCGTTTCAATCTTTAAATGTTCATTTAATTTCACAGTATATTTTAACGCAAAATGGTGAAGAAACTTCGCTTATTGAAAATTGTGAGATACAGTCGCCGGGAATCGTTAAAGGATATGTGCGCAATCAGGCGAAGACTGCGCACTTTGAAATGTTAACCAAAATGAAAGCGTATTTAGAATCAGCTGAAACATCAGTGGCGCATTAAATACTATCCGCCAGTCGTTTCATGCGCGCGGCGCGATCGGTTTCCGATATGTGCAGCGCTTCACGCACAACCTGAATCAATTCTAACGGTCGGGCCGGTTTTAAGATATAAAAGTCGGCCCCAAAGGCCATTCCACGAAATTGATTTTCTTGCTGCGCCAGCGCAGTAAGCATAATGATGGGAATATGCGCAGTTGATGGATCCCCACGCATCGCTTGGACAAATTGAAATCCATTCAGCCGGGGCATTAAAACATCTGCTATAATACAATCCGGAATATCGGTAAATACCGACTCTAGGCCATCTACACCGTCTTCGGCGCTATTTACCCGAAAATGCCCCAGTCGAGTTAGTGTTTCAACTAATAAATTTCTCAGATCTTCCTGATCTTCAACAACTAATACAGTAAGTTGCCGTGCATTGTTCATATGCGCTCATTGTTCCTTCCAAGTTTTGTTGTTGGAGTTAGCCCTGCTGATACTTCTTGCGGGCGAGCCAAAGGCAAAAGCACGGTAAAGATAGACCCTTCACCAGGTTTGCCGGAGCTTTCTACTTTAATTGTGCCGCCCATTGCTTCAGCATACCTTCGGCAAAGATAAAGACCAACCCCGGTGCCGCGTATAGGCGAATTGAGATCGCGCTCTAAACGGACGAACCGATTGAAGAGTAATCCTGCTTGTTCGGGTGGTATACCAAAACCATAATCACGCACCGTAATTTCTGCCATTGCGCCATTCGCGCGCGTGCGAATTTCAATTGGCGAACCTTGACTGGAATATTTTATCGCGTTTGTTACTAAATTTGCCAAAATTTGTCTTAGCCGGAAAGGATCCCCCCAAATACCTACCGATTCCGGCGCCTCTACCGTAATGGGGCGAATTTGCTGTTTGGTTTCGCGAGGATCAATGAGCGAAATTGCGTCATTAATGGCAGGACGCACAGGTGTATACACCGATTCAAAAACGCTGTCTTGGTCGACTCTGCGGGTATCCAGCAGGTCATTGACAAATTGAATAAGAGTTTCACCTGATTTTCGAGCTTTTTGCAGCATTTCTTTGCGTTCTATATAACTAAGTGCGTCATCAAGTTCGTACAGTAAATCAACATATCCCTGCAAACTCATAATTGGGGTGCGCAATTCATGATTTACTTGGGTAATGAACTGATCTTTCAATTGATCGACTTGCTGGGTTTTTACCAATTCATTATTTGTTTCGCCTAACGTAGTAAGTGTTTGCCGCTGTGAGCGGGAAAGCACGAACATCAGTGCAGCAATGGCTCCGTGATATGTTAAAATACCGATGAGCACCAATGCGCGATCCTGTGGGGAAGTGAAAATACCGCTTTGCGGCACATACAGCGCAATCAGTGTAATAGTGATCATTTCTATGATAGTCGAAAGTAAAATCATATTTTCCCCGGCGATTGTGCCAGCTAAAATAATGATGATATCTAATGATGAAAGCTGTACTAAGCTTTGGGCGGTAAGGTGCTGAACAATACAAAAATCTATGATAAGCCCGGTGATGACAGTGATTGCGCTTATCGTAAAAATAAGAGATGCTGTGGTGATGCGTTTTTGCGTCAAAAGATAATAGCTGACGGTCATGCAAATCATGAGAATGACGGAAAGAGAAACTGAAACCGTAACTCCGTTTTGGGCTTTGCCCTGAATAATGGTGAAGAGACCACCGATAACGGCAATTCCAATAATTGCTAATGCAAATGGGATAATGAATGTGAGAATGCGTTGCCGTCGTTGTGTTTCAAATTCGGAGACGAATTTTTTAATAGAGTCCGTTGTTGCTGCCATGTCTTCTGCTTCCAAATATAAAATATGTGCTTCTTGCAACATTATTGTAGCGCAAGTTTTTTTTTGCGGCAATAGTAAAGGAAATAGGTAAATTTAGGTACTATGCGCAGGTTATTTGCTGTTTGATATGGATTCTAGAAAGTGCATAATCCCTGTTTTGTTTCGTTCTGATGTTGCTTCTTTTGGACAATGTCCACAAATAACATTTATTTTTGATATTTCTGTTATTTATGTTATCATATACAGAAGGGGGATCACTCTACTTCAGTAAACGTGAACACTTCGTTTAGAGGTGGGTTCTCCCTGTTTGCGATGAAGAAAAACATCATCAAAAAAGAGAAACATTGAAGAAAGGCATTTCGTGCACATGAATAAGGATGAGCAGTTGCAGTACGCAGACCATATCAAACATTTTTACACTTTGCGGTATGGTTTTCCTCCCATGGTCGGTCGCTTGCTCGGATTTCTCTTCGTCTGTGTTCCCGAGAGTCAGTCCATGAATGAGCTTGCTGATGCGCTCATGGCGAGCCGCAGTGCCATTGCTGGAGCAGTCCAAACGCTAGAGCATTACAACTTTGTCAACCGCACTCGCGCAGCTGGTCAACGAAGCGATTCTATCAATCTCAATCCGGCTGGTCTTGAAGCCTAAGTTCCCGAAAAGTCTAACGAGGAAAGAAGGAAAACCCCTGAGAAGAAGGGAGTTTCGGGTCTTTTTTCATTGACAATATCCTCGTTATATATTATAATATATAACGAGGAGTTGATGATTGT
>JAJYBV010000041.1 GCA_021778805.1 Chloroflexota bacterium
CCATGGGTACCGTGCGGTGGTTGTTTTTATTAATTATTTTGGGGACACCCCAATCCCCGCGTAAGGGGCTGCCGCCCCTTACGTATCCCCATGGGTACCGTGCGGTGGTTGTTTATAAAAGAGATTTTGGGGACACCCCAATCCCTGCGTAAGGGGCTGCCGCCCCTTACGTATCCCCATGGGTACCGTTCAGTGGTTGTTTATAAAAAATATTTTGGGGACACCCCAATCCCCGCGCATGGGGCTGCCGCCCCTTACGTATCCCCATGGGTACCGTGCGAGCAAAGAAAAATCCGGAGGAGATAGCTGCTATCCATCCTCCGGATTTTATAAACCAACGTTTTCAGCGGCGCCACATTAATAATACAGCGGTTATTTCAGCTTAAAAAGCCTGAATAGTTGCTTGTAAGCAAATTTGCTTCCACTTGTTTAATCGTATCAATACCAACTTGCACCACAATAATCAGAGACGCGGCAGTTAAAAAGCCAGTTGCGCTGGATGAGCTATACGCTATTTTAAATCCAGGTATAAAGAAAGTCACCACGGAAATAATAGCTAAGGATAGCGCGCCCCAAAGTGTTACACGCCACATGATACGGCGCAGATAGCTTTCTGTGGCGTCTCCCGGCCGATAACCGGTAACAAACGCTCCTTGTTTGCGTAAATTTTCTCCCAGCCGCTGCTGTTCAAACAACGTTTCGGCATAGAAAAAGGTGAAGAAAACAATCACAATAAAATACGCATAGGGATACCATACAGCGGAAGGTGTAATATTCAGCTGCACCCAACTGGAAAGATTACGCAGCCACCCAATTTTGTCTTGAGGGACAGATAAATATGAGGAAACAATGGTAGGAAATACCATAATAGACTGCGCAAAAATCAACGGAATCATGCCGCCCATATTCAATTTAATGGGGACGTAGGATCGCTGATTAGAATCCAGCATAGCGCGGCGGGCGCCAAGCACATTTTTGGATGGATACTGCACCGGAACACGGCGGTCTGCCAATGTAACATAGGTAAGAATAACGGTAAGTAAAATAGTTACGATTAAGAAGAAAATGAATTGAATCAGCGAACTTGTGGCATTGGTGCCGGTAGAATTAGAGCCGATGCCGTTGCTGAGGAAGTATTGTGAAATTGACTGCGTTAAGGGCGATAAGATATTTACAAAAATTAAAATTGAAATACCGTTGCCAATGCCATTTTCAGTAATCAACTCACCCAGCCATACCACAAACATAACGCCTGCCGTTAATGTAACCAGCATCGTAATAGTGGGCACAAATGTAGAGCCGTTCAGCAAATTAAATGAAGAGGCGGAAATAGCGCCGATGCTGGCAAAAAGGGTTAATTGGCCAAACCCTTGAAGAAACGCCAAAGGCACCGACAGATATCTGGTAATTTGTGAAAGCCGCTCTTGGGCGGCGTCACCGCCTTCAAGTGTGATGCGCTGCAGCGCCGGAACAATTTGCTGCAAAAGCTGAATCACAATTGAAGCAGTGATATATGGATACACTCCAAGCGAAACTATAGAGAAATTTTGAATGGATCCGCCTGAGAAAATCGAAAGCAGGCCAACGATTTGGCTGAGGTTCGGATTTTTCGCCAACGCGGAATTCACCGTGGAAGGGCTGATGCCCGGCACGGGAATATTTGCAGCGAGACGGTAGATAATCAGAATACCCAGCGTAATGAGTATCTTTTTACGAAGATCCGGCGCTGTCCAGATACTTTTCAGACGGTTCCACCACATAGTAAATTTTACCTCTTTGCGTTCAGTTGGAGGGTTTGGGCGTAGATAATAAAGAACAAATTATTTGTCTGTTTTTACGCCGCGTTTTGTTTTTTCGGGTTTTGGCGGCATAGCCAATTCACCGACTTTACCACCAGCGGCTTCAATTTTAGCGCGCGCGCTGGCAGAAAATTTATGGGCGCGCACTTTCAGCGCGCGGGTTAAATCGCCGTCGCCCAGTACTTTAACAAAGCCTTTGGCGTCTTTCGCGCGAATAAGCCCGTGTTCCGCAAGAGAAAGGGGATTTACTTCTTCAGCAGCATCCCATTCTAACTTCTCCAAATCGGAAACGTTAACGGTGGCAAATTCCACGCGCGAAGGATTTTTAAAACCGCGAAATTTTGGGGAGCGCAACACTAAACGCATTTGGCCGCCTTCAAAATAAGCGGGGATAGAAGATCCGGTGCGGGACTTTTGGCCTTTTTGGCCGCGACCCGATGTTTTCATCTTGCCGGAGCCATGTCCGCGGCCCACGCGGTCGCGGCGATGCGCGGAACCGGCAGAGGGCCGTAAATCGGAAATTTTCATGCTTCAACTTCCTCAACTTTAACAAGATGTTTCACTTTAAAAATCATACCACGAACACTCGGGGTATCATCGTGCTCAATGGTATCATTAAGCTTGTGCAGCCCCAGCGCGCGGATCGTATCTTTTTGGCGTTCTGGGTGGCCAATAGCGCTTCGCACCCAGGTTACGCGGAGCTTTTTCATAGCATGTTCCTTTTTATATCCGTACACGCTGCGGGGAAATATTTTCCCGCAGCGCAGTAAATTCTGTACGGAAAACCAATTTTTAATTGTAACTTACCGATTTGTGTATCTATTATACCACGGCAAGTTGTTTTTGCTGACATCAGGCGACTTTTTTCCGAAAGCCGCCTGATGCGGTATACAACCGAGCGTTATTTCGCTTATTCCGCGGCGGGCGGTTTTTCGGAAGATCCGGAATCTTTTGGTTCCTCCGAGCGAGCAGCGGGCGGGGTATGACTGGATTGGCTGCGCGGCGGGCGTTCTGTTCGCGGCCCGCGGCTTGGTCTGCGATCCGAGCGTTCGCGGCGTGGGCGTTCCGAGCGTTCGCGTTCCGGTTCAATAGCCGGAAGCTGCGATAAAGCGCGGGCGGCGGCATAGCGGGCGGCGGCTTTTTTGCCGATCATATCAGCAACAGAGCGATTGCGGCGCGCGGCTTCTTCTTCGGGATTTTTCAATTCGCTTAACGCCTTGATAGTAGCGTTAACCGTATTCAGAGTGCCATTACCAAAAGATTTGGTTAAAATATCACGAATACCGGCTGCCTCGATAACAGCGCGAACAGCTCCGCCAGCAATAACGCCGGTGCCCGGCGCGGCTGGTTTCAGCAGCACTTCAGAAGAAGAGAAATGTGTTCGGATAGCATATGGAATAGTAGTGCCATCCATCGGCACCTCAATTAAATGTTTGCGGCCGTCTTCCGTTGCTTTGCGAATAGCGTCGGGGGTTTCCTGCGCTTTGCCAATTCCCATACCAACGTGACCGTTATGATCGCCGACCACAACGATAGCGCGGAGGCTGAAGCGTTTACCGCCCTTAACCACTTTCGAAACGCGGTCAACTTTCACAACAGTTTCGGTCAAATTCAACTGTTTTGGATCGATACGAGCCATCAGAATTCAAGACCTCCTTCACGCGCGCCTACAGCTACAGCAGCAACCCTGCCGTGGTACAGATACCCGCTGCGGTCAAAAACGATGACCGAAACACCGGCAGATTTAGCGCGTTCCGCCAGAATGCGGCCGACTTCGCGGGAAACGGAAACTTTATGGTTGGCGGCAACGCCGGCAATGCCATAGGGTTCTTCACCTTGCTGAGGAACAGCGGCAGGTGCGGCAAGTTTCAAAGCAGCTTCGCTGGAAGACGCTGCCGCAATGGTAACACCGCGTTCGTCATCAATCAGTTGAGCATAAATATGCTTATTGCTACGAAACACCGATAAACGCGGTTTAGCGGCAGTTCCGGCAAGTTTGCGGCGCAGGCGGCCATGGCGTTTTACCCGCGCTTTATTTGCGTCATATTGTTTAATCATGTAAGCTACTTCTTCTTTCCAACCTTGCGGCGGATGACTTCCTGCGCATATTTAATGCCTTTGCCTTTATACGGTTCAGGTTTGCGAATAGCGCGAATTTGTGCGGCAATTTGTCCGACAACTTCTTTATCTATACCGGTAACGGAACACTTCGTGAGTGAATCGACGATAAAAACAACCCCTTCCGGTGGATCGACCTGCACCAGATGAGAATAGCCAACCTGAAAAACTAAGCTATTTCCGATTAGCTGAACGCGATAGCCGTTGCCGTTTATTTCTAAATCTTTTCTAAACCCAGCGCTAACACCGGTTACCATATTCGCCAGCAATGTACGGGTTAAGCCGTGCATTGCCCTATGAGACTGGCTGTCATCCGGCCGGGTGACAAGCAATGTATTGCCCTCCTGGGCAATAGCCATATCTTCTGCGAACTGGCGCGTCAAAGTTCCTTTGGGTCCCGTCACTTTCACAAGATTGTTAGGGAAAAATTCAACTTTGACGTTTGGCGGTGTTTCAATAGGTCTTCTCCCAATACGAGACATAATAGAGAAACTCCAAACTAATTCAAGTTTTTTTGGGCAAAAAGTATCTGTATGAAATGACTACCAAACATAGCAGACAATTTCACCGCCTAGCCCTTGTAAAAATGCTTTGTGTCCGGTCATAAGACCTTTCGACGTAGAAACGATAACCGTTCCAACGCCGCCGCGCACCCGCGGAATTTCCGAATGGTTTGTATAAACCCGCAAGCCCGGTTTGCTAATGCGAACGAGCTGAGTAAGCACAGATCTTTTATCGACATACCGCAAAGTTATGCGAATTGTACCCTGCGGAGTATCTTTAATGACATCATAATCCTTAATATACCCTTCTTCTTTAAGAATTTTTGCAATAGCAATCTTCATATTTGAAGAAGGAATGGTTACGCGGCTGTGGCGAGCCATTATCGCATTGCGAATGCGTGTCAGCATATCGGCAATAGGATCAGTCATATTCATATGAAAAACGTTCCTCCCGGGGCCTACCAGCTAGATTTCGTAACGCCGGGTAATTCACCGAGCAATGCGCGTTCGCGGAAACAAATGCGGCATATGCCAAATTGGCGAATATAACCGCGGGGGCGTCCGCAAATTTGGCAGCGATTGTGCTGACGAACGGCGTACTTAATTTTTTTGCGGCTGCGCGCAATCATCGAAATTTTTGCCATAGAGCCTTTCTCCTATTTCTTTCTGAATGGCATGCCAAGCAATCGTAATAGCTGCAGGCCTTCTTCGTCGGTACGCGCAGTGGTGACAATTGTAATTTCCAGACCACGCACCTTATCAATTTTGTCGTATTCAATTTCAGGGAAAATAATCTGCTCGCGCAAACCAAGGCTATAATTGCCTCGGCCGTCAAAAGCATTTGCAGAAATGCCCTGGAAATCGCGCACACGCGGCAACACAACGTTGATTAATTTATCCAGAAAATCATACATCCGCTGTCCGCGCAGTGTCACCATGCACCCAACATTGCGGCCTTCGCGCAGCTTAAATGAAGCTACCGAACGTTTCGCAATGGTTACTACAGGTTTTTGGCCTGTAATTTCGGTCATGTCGCGCACCGCATATTCGATGACTTTTTCGTGTCCTTGAATAGCGGCCTCACCAACGCCCATATTTACTACAATTTTATGAACCTTAGGCACCTGCATAACATTGGAATAATGGAAATATTCCAACAGCGCCGGCGCAATTTCTGATTCATATCGTTTTTGCAACCGTGAATCCGCCATGATTAGCTGCTCCTCACCGTTCTGGAATTATCTTGAATTGGTTTTTCGCATTTCTTGCAGATTCTGCGTACACGTTCGCGCTGATCGGTTCCCATCGCTACGCGCTCATAACCAACCCGAGTCGGTTCACCGCATTCAGAGCAAACAACCATAACATTAGAAACTTGAATCGGCATTGCTTTTTCAACCATGCCGCCTGGCGCGCCTTGGCGCGGTTTCAAATGGCGCTTTGCTATGTTTTTTCCTTCCACAATCACGCGGTTCGTCAGAGGAAAGGTTTTTTCAACACGGCCTTTTTCGCCGCGATTTTTGCCGGTGATGATTAACACTTCATCACCTTTTAACACCTTTAAATGAGCCAGGTGTTTCGGCGGTAACGCAATTTTCTTACGCATTACAGCACCTCCGGCGCTAATGAAACAATTCTCATAAACCCATCACGCAGTTCACGCGCAACGGGGCCGAAAATGCGAGTTCCGCGGGGGTTATTGCCGGGGGCAAGCAGCACTGCGGCGTTATCGTCGAAACGAATCACAGATCCATCTTCCCGGCTGAATTCTTTTTGGGTACGCACAATAACGGCGTTAACCACTTCGCCTTTTTTCACGCCGCTGTTTGGCAGCGCAACTTTTACGGAAGCTTTAATAATATCGCCTACGCCGGCATATTGTTTACCGGAACCGCCCATTACGCGAATACACATAATTTCGCGGGCGCCGGTGTTATCGGCAACCTTTAATCGAGATTGCGGCTGTATCATGGTTTATTATGCCTCACCTTCGTTAGTGTCAGACGGAATATCCAATGATACGGAGCGGCTGGTAATTTCAACTAATTTCCACCGCTTTTCCTTGCTTAAAGGGCGTGTCTCTTCGATAATTACCTTATCGCCAATTTTTGCCGTATTATTTTCATCGTGCGCTTTAAAATGCTTCGTCCAGCGATAGCGTTTATGATACAGCGGGTGAACTTTATAGGTTTCCACAGCTACCACAATCGTTTTTTGCATTTTATCGCTGACAACTACACCAGCTTTTGTCTGACGATGTTTTGCAGTTTCTTGTACGCCAGTCATTCCTGAACGCCCTCCTCATCCTTTACAGATTCATTTTCTGGTTCAGCGTCCTCGTCAGAGGCGTTTTCAAATTCTACAAGCATTCCCGCATCAGCGTTTTCGAGATCGGTGATATGCTGCAGAAGCATTGCAATATCTTTGCGAGTGCGGGCAAACTGGCGCACATTGCGCACTTCCCCGCGGTCTTTTTGAATTCGCAGATCGAAAAGATGCCGGCGCAAGCGAGTAACTTCTTCTAAGGCGTCTTCCACCGTCATACTGCGAACCAATTTACGGCGTTCGTTTTCTTTTTGGTCAGTTAATTGAATTTCGGCCATTATAGCACCATACCTTTGCCAGATTCACTCCAGCAAACTACGCTTCCGGTTCAGCCGCAGGCGCAGTTTCCTCTTTCTTTATAAATTTTGTGTGAATCGGCAATTTGTATGCAGCCAGCCGAAGCGCTTCACGGGCTACCTCTTCAGGAACTCCGCTCATTTCAAATAAAATGCGACCCGGTTTTACTACTGCTACCCAGTGATCCGGCGCACCCTTACCGCTGCCCATGCGGGTTTCGGCAGGTTTTTTCGATACCGGCTTATCGGGGAAAACGCGAATCCACAAATTGCCGCCACGTTTAATGTGGTGGTTAATGGTGCGGCGCGCTGCCTCAATTTGTTTTGCTTCCAGCCATACAGGCTCTGTAGCAACCAAAGCAAATTCACCAAACGCAATTACATTGCCTCGGGTTGCTTCGCCGCGCATGCGGCCGCGGTGTTGTCTGCGAAACTTCGTTCGCGATGGAGCTAATAACATGTTTACATTTCCTCCGGCTGAATGGAAGCGGTTCACAGGTTTGTGGATGAAACCTGCGCCTGCTTCCTATCAGGCGCTGTTATTCTTCCGGCTTGGGTGTTTCTGCCGGCGCCGGGGTTATAGGTTGTGTATGTTCCGCAGATACATTCATATCTGCGGAAGCGCTTTGTTCAGTACGCGGGCGTCTTGGCCCCCGATCGCCGCGCGGCGCAGAAGCGGAAGTTCCGCCTTGCGGATTGCGTGGCGGGCGTTGTCTGGCTCCGCCATCGGCGCTGCGTTCACCGCGCGGATGATCTCCGCCCTGGGGGGATCGGCGAGCGCCATCTCGACGCGGGGGCCGTTCCGAACGGGGGGTATCACTTTGCGAATCGCGCGTATACTGTCTGGTCGATTGCCGCGCGGCAAGTTTGGTTTCGCGATGCACCCACACCTTAATGCCGATAACGCCATAGGTGGTGTGCGCTTCTACAATCGCAAAATCAATATCTGCGCGCAGCGTGTGCAGAGGCACGCTGCCATCTACATCGCGTTCCGAGCGAGCAATATCTGCGCCGCCCAATCGGCCGGAACAGATAATTTTAATGCCAAGCGCATTTGAACGCATTGCGCGCTGCACGGCTTGTTTCATCGCGCGTTTTGGCGCGATACGTTTTTCAATTTGTTCGGCAATAGATTTGCCAACCAGCACTGCTTCCAACTCTGGTTTTTTAATTTCCATAACTTTTGGATGCACTTTTTTGCCGGTTAAAGCGTCTAATTGTACACGCAAGCGCTCAATGCCTTCACCGTTTTTACCAATTACCAAGCCCGGCTTGGATGTAAAAATGGCAAGTTCTACCTGCGTTTCCGAAGGGCGCTCAATTTCAATTCGCGCAACACCTGCGTTTGCCAATACCTTGTTAACGGTATCGCGCAGCAGGCGATCTTCCTTCAATACAGAGCTGTATTTATGCTTATCAGCAAACCAGCGGGACTGCCAAGTTGTCGTTACTCCGAGGCGGTATCCCGTGGGATGAACTTTTTGTCCCAAAAGGGTTTCCTCCTTTTACCGGCGCTATTCCTCCGGTAAATTCCGCGGCAATACCGCGCTTATTTAGCTAATTTTCTGAACGCATGAGGCACAAGCTCGCGTTCATCGGATACTACAATGGTTATATGCGACTGCCGTTTCATAATGCGCGTCCAGCGGCCGCGAGAGCGCCAGCGGCTGCGTTTTTGAGTAGACGCTTCATCCGCAATGGCGTTAATGACATACAATTTATTAGGATCCATGCGATAGTTATTTTCAGCGTTGGCAATAGCCGACTGTAATAACTTGCGAATTGCCGGAGCAGAGCCGTTGGGCAAAAACTGCAGAATTGCCAGCGCTTCATCTGCACGGCGGCCTTTGATTGCCTGAAGCACTAACCGCACTTTGCGCGGTGGCGCCCCGGAATCTCGTAAAATTGCTCGTGTTTCCATTATCAGATTCTCCTGATGCCGATTTCGATGTTACTAGCGATTAGACGCAGTTTTTTCATTTTTGCTTCCCGCGTGGCCGCGAAACACACGTGTTGGAGCAAATTCACCTAATTTATGACCAACCATATTTTCGGTAACATATACCGAAATATGTGTTTTGCCGTTATGCACAGCAAACGTAAAACCAACCATTTGCGGCAAAATAGTTGTCGACCGCGACCAAGTTTTAATCACTTGGCGTTCTCCGCTGCGCAGCATCTGCGAAATCTTTTTGCGCAGTGAAGGATGTATGAATGGCCCTTTTTTTCTGGAACGAGACATACTTGTTAGATACTTCCTTTCACATTATTTGCTGCGCGACGAATTGCGCCGGCGGACAATAAACTTATTAGTAGCCTTCATACGGCGTGTTCGAACGCCACGGGCCGGCTTGCCCCACGGTGTTTGCGGCACGCCACCTAACGGCGCTTTGCCTTCACCGCCGCCATGCGGGTGATCTACCGGGTTCATGGCAGAGCCACGAACGGTTGGCCGGTGGCCTAAGTGACGGGATCGGCCGGCTTTACCAATAGAAACGTTGGCGTGGTCTTGGTTGCCAACTTGGCCAACAGTAGCTTTGCAAGCCAAGCTAATTAAACGCTGTTCGCCAGACGGCATACGAACCTGGGCATATGCCCCTTCTTTTGCCATCAGCTGCGCGCTGACACCGGCGCTGCGAACTAACTGCGCGCCGCGGCCCGGTTTCATTTCAATATTATGAATGAACATACCTTGGGGAATATTCCGCAAAGGCAGAGCATTACCGGTTTTCGGTTCGGCGTTTGGCCCAGACATTACTTTATCGCCAACTTGCAGACCCAGCGGCGAAAGAATATATCTTTTCTCGCCGTCGCTATAGTGAATCAGCGCGATACGCGCCGTGCGGTTTGGATCGTACTCTATGGTGGCAACTTTGCCGGGAACCCCATCTTTATCTCGGCGGAAATCGATAATGCGATATTTCCGGCGAACACCGCCGCCGCGATGCCGAACGGTAATTTTACCCTGATTATTGCGGCCGGAATGTTTTTGCAGGGTTTTCAGCAATGAACGTTCCGGTTTATCTGTAGTAATTTCCGAAAAATCGCTGACAGACATGCCGCGCCGGCCAGGTGAAGTCGGCTTATAAATACGAACTGGCATTTTCTTTCTCCTTTTCGGCTACGGCTTTAACACGTCGATGGATTGATCTGCCGGAATAGTTACAAACGCTTTTTTCCAAGGGCGCGGCTCGACCACTCGGGCGCTTTTAGCCGAACGGACATTGCGTTTTTTACCGGGCATGCGCGCAGTGTTTACGGAAAGGACAGTAACATCAAACAACGATTCCACCGCGCGGCGAATTTCAATTTTATTAGCTTTCAGCGCAACTTCAAATTCAAAACAGCGTGTTTGTTTTTCTGCCGGTTTCACAGACGCCTGAAACTTATCGGGTTCTTGAATGCGGACGGCTTTTTCTGTCATACGGCCGCGTCTAATAACTTCGGTTATTTCCATATTACTCTTCCTCCGTCGCATCGGCGCCAAAATTGGTATCGTCGTATAATTCTTCAATTACTTTCAGCGATTCCGGGGTAAGGAACAGGAAATCGTGTTTCATCAATTCAACTACATTAATGGAGCTGACATGCCCCACTTTCACATAGCGGATATTCCGCATAGAAAGCAGAATATTTTCATCCCGTTCGGCCATCAGGGTAAGAACGGAAGGGACACGTTTTTCTTCGACCTGGCTGTTTAAGTTCAGTCTGGCAAGAAATTCCAGCATAACACGTGTTTTCGGTTGATCCAGCCGTAAATCGTTGACAATATATAAGCGATTGTTTGCCGCTTTGTCTGTTAAGGCAGAGCGAAGCGCGATACGGCGCATATTGCGCATTATTTTATGATGATATTCATGCGGGCGCGGCCCGAATACGGATCCGCCGTGGCGGAATTGCGGCGATCGGGTAGAGCCTTGGCGGGCACCGCCGGTGCCTTTTTGTTTGTGCGGCTTATGATTGCCGCCGCTCACCTGCGAACGGGTTAAGGTAGAAGCGTTGCCTTGGCGGCGGTTGAGCAGCTGCGATGTTACAACTTGGTGCAGCACCGCGGTATTTACTTCAACATCAAACACGCCGGCGGCCAACTGCTGTTCCCCAACCTCTTCACCTTTTATATTTACTATTTTTGCAGTAGCCATTAAAACAGCGCCTCCTGCTTCTTAATTTGTACAATAGTGCCGTTGGGGCCGGGAATCGAGCCTTTAATAACTAAAACTTTCTTTTCGCTGTTTGCTTGAAAAACTTCCAGTTTTTTAACAGTAACTTGTTCACCGCCGGAACGGCCGGCCATGCGCATGCCTTTGAATACGCGGCCCGGGGTTGTGCCTGCGCCGATTGAACCGGGAGCGCGCATGCGGTCTGATTGGCCGTGGGTGCGGTTGCCGCCATGGAATCCATGCCGTTTCATAACGCCGGTAAAGCCTTTACCTTTGCTAACCCCAACAACATCAACCAATTCACCGGTTTTGAAGATATCAACGTTCACCACGTCACCAATCTTCACGCTGGCACCCGGCTCTGCCTGCACTTCTTTAAGTGTTTCAAACGGCCCTAAGTTTAAAGCGCCTCGAACAGTACTGTGTTTAGGAGATTCCGCTGCGGCGGTTTGCGCTTCCGTTTCATCGGCAGCTAATTCCAGCGCCGATGTGCTGCCCTTAGCGCGGGCTTCTTCGCGCTCTTGTGCGCGTTTCGACTGAGATTTTTTGCGCTGCGCTTCCAACACTTCAAGTTTATGTCCTAAGTGTCCCAGCTCTGCGCGGCTGACATTTTTTGAACTTTTCGAGCCGAACCCAATTTGAACGGCGTCATACCCATCTCTGCTTTTTGTTTTCAGGTATGTAACTGTACAGGGTCCAACTTCAAGAACGGTAACGGGAATGACTTTACCATTTTCACCAAATATTTGTGTCATTCCAATCTTACGTCCCAGTAGGCTTTTAAGCATTTTTAATACCCTCACTGACACAAAAAATCACGCAACAGACATTGGAAGCGATCGATGCAAGCAACGATGAAACAACTTCGCAAGGTCCGCAGATTTTTCGGGTTAATTCTGCATTTGCGCCTATAGTATGGCGCAAACAAGTTTGCCGTAATACATTTTCAAATCTCATTACGGCCAAGAAAGCCTATCTGGAAGCAAATCTTCATGTGGGGCAAAGCATATGTTGCCAATTTCCATAAAGTTTATGGCAGATTGGGCTGTGTCCATACACACTCCGCAAGAACGACAACGTAGAGAGACACAGCGGTAAAAAAACCATACCATGCGCATTATGTCCCACCTGATGACTGCTTCAGATTTCGATGTCGATATTCACTCCGCTCGGCATATTCAGTTTGGTTAACTGATCAACTGTTTTGCTGGTCGGTTCAAGAATATCAATGAGGCGCTTATGTGTGCGCATCTCAAACTGTTCACGGGAATCTTTATCAATAAACGGCGAACGAAGCACCGTAAATTTCTTAATTTCCGTTGGCAGCGGTATCGGACCGGAAACCGTTGCGCCAGAAGCCTGAGCGGTATCTACAATTTGTTTTGCCGATGAATCAAGAATCTGGTGATCGTATGCGCGCAAACGAATGCGAATGCGCTGCTTAGATGATGTCGCCACAGTTCAATACCCTTTCTTTTTAAAATATATGGAACAAAAAACCGGATAATTATCCGATGGATTCCAGTTAAGCAAATCGCCGCGCCCAATTGCCTCGGTTCGGCGAGCAAGAAAAGAGAGCTGCAAGTATATGCAGCTCTCTCGGTTGTTACACCTCGGGTGATTTTGATTTACCCGCATTTTTAGTAATAATTGTCTGCGCTACATGGTTTGGAGCCTCTGCGTAGTGCGAAAATTCCATGCTGCTGGAAGCTCTGCCGCTGGTTAAAGAGCGTAGATCACTGATATATCCAAACATTTCTGCCAAAGGCACTTCGGCGCGGATAATCTGAGATCCGCTGCGTTCGTCTATGCCGGTAATCTGGCCGCGGCGGCGATTTAAGTCGCCGATAACATCGCCGTAATATTCCTGCGCTGTTACCACTTCCAGTTTAAATATCGGCTCTAACAGCACCGGCTTTGCTTTCAAAGCAGCGCTGCGGAAACCAACGGATCCGGCGATTTTAAACGCCATTTCGTTTGAGTCTACTTCGTGATAGGAACCGTCATACAGCGTAACCTTTACATCAATAACCGGGTAGCCGGCGATGACGCCATTTTCAATAGCTTCACGCACACCTTCTTCAACCGGTTTGATATATTCGCGAGGAACGACACCACCGACGATGCTATTCACAAACTCAAAACCTTTGCCGCGTTCATTCGGTTCTACTTTCAGCCACACATCGCCATACATACCATGGCCGCCGGACTGGCGGACAAAGCGGCCTTGCGCCTGCGCCTGCTGTAAAATAGTTTCGCGGTACGCAACTTGCGGCATACCCTTCGTAGCCTCAACTTTATATTCGCGGAACATGCGGTCAACCAGCACTTCCAAATGCAGCTCACCCATACCGGAAATAATAGTTTGGCCCGATTCTTGGTCTACCCGCACAATAAACGTGGGGTCTTCTTCGGCCAAGCGAATCAGCGCATTAGACATTTTATCTTGGTCGGCTTTTGTTTTCGGCTCAATGGCAATTGAAATAACCGGTTGCGGGAACACAATTGATTCCAACTGCACCGGATGTTCAGGATCACTGAGAGAATCACCGGTAATCGTATCTTTCAAGCCGATGGCGGCGCAGATATCACCGGCATATACTTCATCCACATCTTCGCGGTGGTTGGCGTGCATCAGCAGGATGCGGCCGATGCGTTCGCGTTTATTTTTCGAGACATTCAGCACATACGAACCTTTAGTTAATTTACCGGTGTAGACGCGCATAAAGGTTAAGCGGCCGAAAGGATCTGAAATAATTTTGAAGGCGAGAGCGGCGAATCCGCCATCTTCGCTGACGATGATTTGTGTTTCTTCGCCGGTATTAGGATCGACGCCGATAGGCGCGGGAATATCCAGTGGGGAAGGCAAATAGTCTATAACAGCGTCGAGCATTGCTTGCACGCCTTTATTTTTCAAGGAAGAGCCGCACAAAACGGGAACCATAATGCCTTTAATACAGGCAGCGCGGAGCGCTTTGCGAATTTCCTCGGCAGAGATTGTTTCACCTTCAAGATATTTCAGGGTTAAGTCATCATCAGTTTCGGCGACTTTTTCAACCAAGTAGTCGCGGCGTTCCTGAACCAACTTTACCAAATCCTGGGGGATATCAATTTCTTTAGATTGCGTGCCTTGGTCGTCAATGAACACGATTGCTTTTTGGTCAATCAAATCAACAAAGCCTTTGAAATCGCTTTCGCTGCCAATGGGGATTTGGATGGGCATGGGGTTAGCGTTAAGTCTATCAACAATCATATCGACAGTACGCCAGAAATTTGCGCCCATGCGGTCCATTTTATTCACAAAGCAAATGCGCGGGACATTATATTTATTTGCTTGACGCCATACCGTTTCAGATTGCGGCTCTACGCCGGCGACAGCGTCGAAAACGACGACACCGCCATCAAGAACACGCAAAGAACGTTCGACTTCAACGGTGAAGTCAACGTGGCCTGGGGTATCTATGATATTCACTCGGTTATCGCGCCAGAAACAGGTAGTTGCCGCAGACGTAATAGTAATGCCGCGTTCCTGTTCTTGGGGCATATAATCCATGGTGGCAGCGCCTTCATGAACTTCGCCGATACGATGGATTTTTTTCGTATAGAACAATATTCGTTCTGTTGTTGTCGTTTTACCCGCATCGATATGGGCAATAATGCCAATATTTCGAGTGCGTTCTAATGGATACTCTCTGGCCATGGTTACCTACCGTTTATAATGAGCAAAGGCCTTATTGGAATCGGCCATCTTATGCATCTCATCTTTTTTGCGGACTGCTCCGCCTTCCATAACGGCTGCGTCGAGCAGTTCCTGAGCTAATTTTTCAAACATTGGTTTACTTTTGCGGCTGCGGGCTGCGTTGATAATCCAGCGCATACTCAGCGCATTGCGGCGATCTTGGCGGATATCTACCGGCACCTGGTATGTTGCGCCGCCGACACGTTTCGGCCGCACTTCAATTGCCGGGGAAGTATTGCGAATCGCCTGTTCAAAAATTTCGATAGCTGGTTTTTTCAGCATTTCATTATTTGATGTTTTGGCGCGTTCTTCAATGATATCGATAGCGCGATAGACAATCATTTCAGCGATACTGCGCTTGCCATCTTTCATAACACGGCCAATCATGCGAGTAACATTCAAGTTATCGTATCGCGCATCAGGTATAACCGTTCTGCGAACAATTTTACCACGTCGTGGCATAGACGATGAACTCCTCTATTCTTATGCATTTACGATGCACATCTGCAATCATTGCGCAAAAGCAAAGCGGCAGCATATGTGCTGTATACAAATTTCCCTGCTATTTCTTTCCGGCAGGTTTTGCCCCGGCTTTAGGCCGTTTGGCGCCATATTTAGAACGACCTTGGCAACGTTTTTCAACACCGCCTGCGTCGAGCTTGCCGCGTACAATATGATATCGCACACTTGGCAGATCTTTCACACGACCGCCGCGAATCAGCACTACAGAGTGCTCTTGCAGCGTGTGTTTCTCGCCCGGAATGTACGCTGTAACCTCCATTTTATTGGAAAGGCGTACACGGGCAATTTTGCGGACCGCTGAATTTGGTTTCTTCGGCGTCATCGTTGTAACACGTGTGCATACGCCGCGTTTCAGCGGAGCGTCTAATGGCCGGGTTTTATTTTTAATTGAATTAAAAGAAAACCCCAAGGCCGGCGCTTTGCGTTTCTTGTCTTTTCTTGAGCGCCCTTTGCGCACAAGCTGGTTAATAGTTGGCACTCAATGCCTCCACAAATTTAGCCTGAAGATTGGTTGCAATTGTATTTACGCCACAAGACAAAAGACATGCTTCGCGATTTTTGCGTTTCGCTGCCGCATATTTATATTGTTTTTCGGTGGCGCCGAGGTGTGGGCGCTACGCGCAGGGAGGAGAAAGTTTCAAAATTTCTTTGTTTTTGATATCCTATTCTACACAAAATACCTGTGAAACGCCGCATACAATATGGAATCATATCACTTCACCAACCCTTTGTCAAATGTCTAGTATTGTAGGGAGTTAGCCTACTGTTCCTGCGCCGGCGCTGTGTCTTCCAAGTACAGCAAGCCGCTTTCGTTATCATAGGCAAACAGTTCCGCATACCTTCCCCAAGACACTGCGGTATCTAATTGACGACGCGCTTCATCTTCGGTAAAATATTCCTGAAGTTTGCTTAATATTGCGTCTTCTCCAACTTCGCGCCGCGCATCTTTATCCAGCATTTGCTGGATCATGCGTATAAGTTCTACATACCGTAACGCTTGTTCGCGGAATATTTCTTTATCTTCCAATTCACTGCCTTCGGCCAGGCGCTGCCCTTCCGCGGTTAATATCAGGTCTCCTTCGGTAGCTTCACCGAAACCTAATATTTCAAAGGCTTCTACTAACGGCAGCAGGTCATCAATTTCCATTTGCAGTTCTCGGCCCAGCACCGAAAGATCTTCTTTGCCGCCGCGCCGCGCAATCAATTCCGCCAATCCGTTCAATGTACTAATTTGAATATGCGGCAAAAATTGATATGATCTGCTCGTTTTTACCGCAGATTTCTGCGCCGGCGCCGATTTTTGCATACGTGCGGCAATTATTTCATCGGCGTCTTCATCCGGCTGAGTTATGATAGTGTACACTAAATCTATCAACGCTTCACTTTCCGGAGATTTTTTGCCGCGCTCTTGAATTGCGATACCGGGAAGAACAGCGCGTACCCGTCCGGGATCGTGCCCCATCACCACGATTTTATCTGCCATTAAAACGCTTTCTTCAATATTATGCGTTACCATTACGATTGATTTTGTGGGTATTTTGCGTTCTCGCCACAGCCGCATCAGCTCTGTCCGCAAATTGCCGGCAGTCAGCACATCCAGCGCGCTGAACGGCTCATCCATAAACAATATTTCCGGTTCCACAACTAAAGCGCGCGCAAAACCTACCCGTTGGCGCATTCCGCCGGAAAGTTCTTTGGGATATGCGTCTTCAAAGCCATCCAAGCCTATCAGGTCAATCACATTCAGCGATTTTTTCATCCGCTGAGTTTTTGATATTTCCGGCTGCGATTCCAGCCCCAGTTCTACATTTTCCAGCACAGTAAGCCATGGAAACAGCGCAAAGGTCTGAAAGACGATAGCTACATGCGAATTAGGGCCGGAGACTGTTTGTCCATGATACCGTATTTCGCCGCGTGATGACGGAATAAGCCCCGAAAGAATGCGCAATAATGTAGATTTGCCGGATCCGGAGGGTCCCAAAATAGCGACAAATTCACCGTCATGAATTTGCAGTTGAATATTTTCTAAAACGGTTGTTGCTTGCGTATCTGCTTTAGCGCCGGTTTGATTTACATATGATTTATATATGCCGGCAGCTTCAAGAATTACAACCTGTGAAGGTGTTTCTATTTTGCGGGAATTATTTAAAGCCATATCTCATCTGCCTCTATTCAACGTATCAATTCAAATAATCATGCTAAAGTAAACCGGCGTTCAGCCAGTTTATACAATCTGCGCCAAACCAAGCGGTTAATCGTAACAACAGTAGCCGCCATCAGCAATGTGCTGGCCAGCAGTATGGGAATAGAGCCGCTTGCCGCCGCTTGTGCGATGGAAGACCCTAACCCGGGCGCGATAAATGTTTTACCGCCAAATTGCACATATTCGGCAACGATACTGGCATTCCATGCGCCGCCGCTGGCAGTGATCATACCGGTTACTAAATACGGGAAAATAGCAGGGAAAATCAGAACTTTCCATCGGCGCCAGCCAACAACATGGAAATTTTGCGCCGCTTCGCGCAGGTCTGTAGGGATAGCCATTGCGCCGGCAATAACATTAAACAAAACATACCACTGTGTGCCAAGCAGCATAAGAATGATTGCGGCAACATTAATGCCTGCCGGCAATTGCAGCGCCAGCAGTAAAATAATTGGAAACAGCGCTGTAGCAGGTATAGAAGCGACAACCTGTACAATCGGCTGAAGCCGGCGCGACAAATTTGGGTTCATGCCAATTGCAGTTCCGGCGGGCACTGCCCAAACAAAGGATATAGCCATGGCCAGGAAGGTGCGCAGCAACGTTAAACTATCCATACCTAATAATGCAAGCCATTCCACAGGGCGAACCTGCATTAGCAAACGCGCCGCCTGAAACAGGCCGATTATTCCCGCACAGATCAGTGCTGCAGTTACAATCCACCCGGCAATTTTATCCAGTGAAACTGTTTGCCGTGGGGATCTCGGTGAATTTCCGGCTGGTTTCTGCGCAGGGAACAATTTATCCAGCAGCGCGGAAAGAAAGTCTTGCGTTGGGCGGATTATTTTTATCTGCATTGTTTCCAAGGTACGCGAACGCTGCAGCAAATCTAACACCGGCGAACTTGGTGTTTCGGTTGATTTTGCCATTTCAAATTTAAATTTATCGGCCCAGGCAACTATCGGACGCCACAATAAAATATCCAACAGCACGATCATGGCGACTAACGTAAAAAGGCCATACGCCATGGCGGTGATATTTCCCTGATTTGCGGCAACTTGAATATACGATCCTAACCCGGGCAGCTGATAGGATTGTGAGCCAAGCGTTAATTGTTCTGCGGCGACTAAAAAGAACCAGCCGCCGGCCCAGCTCATCATGCTATTCCAAATAAGACCAATCATAGAATAAGCAACTTCCAGCTTTAAAAAGCGCCGCCAAGGCGATAGGCGATAGATGACGGCTGCTTCTTGCAATTCAGCGGGAATGGTGGAAGCGGAATGATAAAAACTGAAGGTCATATTCCACGCTTGGCTGGTAAAAATTAAAATTGCGGCAGCGAGTTCTACGCCAATGCTGGAATGAGGGAACAAGGCAACCAAGGTTAACACTACGCTTGGCAAAAAAGACAATATGGGTATGCTTTGCAAAATATCCAATATTGGTATCATAAAGCGTTGAGCTGTTTTATTTGTGGCGGCGATATGACCATATACTAAAGTAAAAACGAGTGAAATAATATACGCCACAATCATTCGCAGCAGAGAATAGCCGGCATACAGCGGCAAAATAAAGGGAGAAAGTGAAATAGTTACGGAACGGGTATGCACAGTTGCCCGGCTAGCCCCGGCAATAATCAACGCAGTAACGCCGACCAGCAACACAATAACCAATGTATCAGAGCGTTTGAGATATCGTTGCTGATTTTGGGTATTTTTGCTGTTCGGCAAATTGGGAACCGGTGGTCTTTGCGCGCGTGACTCAATATCCGTGCGTTCGGGAAGATAAATCTGAGCCATAACGGAACTCTCCTGAAACATAGAGTAATCCGCTTGCCAACAGCGGATTGCTCAGGAGACATTCCGAAAGTGAAATCAGAGCGTCTGAGGAAACATATCTATCATACTGCCGCTGCGGCAAGGAAAATAAAATCGGCCTGGTAACTGAAAGCTGCGTTCAAGCAGCTACTACTTGGGCCAGCGTCCATAATATGTGCTCCATTTCAAATGCGTCATATAAAAAAGCCTCATGAAACGTGTTCATGAGGGAATGAGGCGTTTGCGATTTATTGAATTCACAATATAAACGTATCACAAACGGCAACTTGCCCCCTCACACGTTGAGTTTTGGCACTGTATGGCGTAGATATTATATAATCAGCCACTTTGGATTCCGCCTTAACTCGGCGGAATCTGGCCTAACCGTCGGCGTCTCTCGACGTTTCCGATCAGTGGCTTTTTTCCATACAGACGCCTCACCTAACAAGCGGGCTTTATTAAATGCAGCGCTTCTTCTGAAAATGAATTGCGAAATTGTATAAGCCACTATACAGTTTGTACAGTGTTATACCATCTTAATTTTGACACTTCTGCATAGGTGAAAGCCAAAGCAGATTCCTGGTTCAGCCAGCGGGCTTACCATCAGGACTCACGCCCTAATGCCAGCGGCCCATCTGTCCCCAAGCGTTACGCCAGCGCAAAACTGGCCTGTTTCCGTATGCCCTACGGTACAGCAAGGAGAATGCTTCATGAAGTCGCATCGTCCGGTAGGAGGATATGGCTTCGGCTTGCGCCTCTTTTCGCCAGACTTCATTCTAAGTATACCACAGATTCAGCCAGAAAACAACCTCTGGCTAAAGCCCCAGCGGCTTTACGGGCTTTTTGTAATGCAATAATAACACTGTGTCAACGGTTCTGCAAAAAAGCGCATATTTGTTTCAAGTATATTGGTTTGCGCAGATTTTTCCTATATTTATGTGTTAAAAAAGTAACTACTTAAGGTGTACACAAAGAGGGACAAGCACCACAAGGCGATAATCTTTCCTATGTATTGAGGGACGTTATACCTAACGCGGTATTATAGGACGACCGCAAGGGTCGTCCCTACCAGATTGCATGGCCTCACAGGTACCGTGCGATATTTTTTATTTCTCTAATTTTACCATTTCTGTTAGTTGCGCTGACGGCATTTCCGGTGTTTGAATAAACGCCTGACCCTGTGTAAGTTTTTGAATTTGTTCAATTATTTGATTTTGATTGTGCTGACCTAAATATGAGGCAATTTGTTTTGATTCAGGATAATTCACTCGAAAACAGATTTTTGTGCCAACATTAGGTAATATATCTTGATGAAAGTCACGGGCGCTTTGACTAGCTACAAGTACCGAAATACCAAATTTTCTGCCCTCCTTCATAATTTTAGGCAGTGAAACATCTTTTGTTAATCGATGCGCCTCATCAAGTACAATTGCCAACCGCGGATGTGCTGCCGGCCCCCATCCAAACATATCACGATATATTTTGTTAAGGATAAAAGCGCCAGCTGCAATCTGTGCTTTTTCGATACGGACATTATGAAGATCGATAACTAATCCGGATTGAATGCTTTTGATTAAATTCGATGGCTGTTCTGTCGGTTTAAATACATTCAACTCAAAAAGAGGTCGGCAACGAGCCGAAACATTAGACACATGTTCTTTACGTTCAAGGGTACTTATTATTTTTTGAACTTCTTCAAGGGTTGGCAGTTCAAGTTCCTCCGATTCGATTTCATTTATGCTATTAAAATCATGATTTTGATATGATTTCTTAATGGCCTTATAGACAATATCTTTCTGCATATCTCCAAGTTCTGCTACACTTGCAATAATTTCTGCAAGGTTATAACTTGTGAGGTTCCAGTCAAATTGGCTATTGTTAATTTGACATTCAAAAGGCGAAAATGGCAGTCCATTTGCAGCGTCTAAAATTGTAGGATGAACAGTTGACACAAATATTCCGGTGGGGTCTGCAAATTGGCCATGAAAATCCATCACAAGTGAGGGAATATGTGCTTTATCTAATTCTTTCAGGATGTTTATCAATGCATAAGACTTACCTTGACCTGGAGTACCAACAATAAATAGATGAGGATTTCCTGTAACCTTAGGACTCCAATAGAGTAGATTATTCTTACTGTATCCAAGCAAAATCTTTGGCTCAACAGCTTGTTTTTCCTGGTTTATAGTTGTATCAAGGGTTGGTATTTGCAACGACTGATTAGAATTATTATCTTTTAAAGGAGTTTGATACTCTATTGGGTAATCTGTGACTTCAATAGTTTCAGGAGGGATAGGTAGGTCAACAAGAATATCAGTAGAAATAATTTCAATATTGGTTTGATCGCTTTGCGAAGTTTTTGACGAATATTCGCTGGAATAACCAGGTACAACGATAAATCCTCTTTTGCGGATAATGGCAGGAGGGATTTTTTTCTCCATCATGGCTAATATGTTATTGAATGATTCCAATGTATTTTGATTTAATAGATGATAACGTTTGGCGCGGTGAAGATAGAAACGAATCACATTGGTTAAATATGCCCTGCGTAAAGGGGCATCAAGCCTCGACTCATTTTGATAGATTTCAAAAAAATCCTTTTCAGAAACTTCCATGCGATGGCGCATTTGCTGTTTTAATGTTTCAATTGCAATTAAATTGTGCCGCCATTTTACTTCAATAAAACAAAATTCGATTTGATTTTTGATAGCCGAAATTAATACAAGGTCACAATGCTCTTGATTTTGTTTATCGCTTTCACTCCAAAATAAATCTTGATTGATATTAACGGGGATAAGAATTCCTTTTTGAAGATCGCCATTCTTCTGTAACAATAATGTAACGATGCCCATTCCAATGATTTGTAATGCATTAAAATTTGGCTCCAATACACTTAGCGCTAGTCTACCTGAAAGCATTTTCAGCGTTTGCAATAAACTGCCAACACCATTTTCAAAGAGATCTAATCCTAAATCTGCAATTACTCTCCCTAATAAATCCTCTAATTCAGAGTGCCAAGATGTAGTTACCATTATACGATGGCCGATCGTTTCGACAACTTCGGGGGAATAATCAACAATATATTTTCGGGAAAGCATACTCAAATTTGGCAGATAGGGTGAATCATAGAAATCCATCGTTATAAAACGATCCATTGTGATAACCCAATTTGAAGCCCGGTGGAATTGTTCCAACAGTTGCATACGTTCTGGTGAAAGTTGGATTGTTAAGGTTGGAATGTAATCTGAATTGTTTCTCAAATACATTCCTCCGGCTTTCATATATGTTTGATAAAGCCCAATGAGTACTTCTCCATATTTTGCAAGATTTTGTATTGACTCAAGTTTTTGATTTTCTGGGATATAAAGCGCATATGTCCAAGTTAAACCAGAGTCAGTACTTTCAAAAAATGGCTCAAGTCTAATAATCAATCCATTTAGCGCAACATAAGATTCTGAATGAATGTCTTGTATTTTTCTTGGGTAAATCCGCCCTTCTGCATAATCCATCATAATTAAAAGATGTGTATTTGGCATAGACTCATCTTTTAATAAGCTTAACTTGCGCACGGTAACCGAAAGATTCGGATTAAAATATGCAGAAACCATTTTCTGTTTTTTTGCTATTTTTTCCTGAAGTTTTGTTAGTTCGGGTAAGTTTGTTAAGTGTTTGTCTTCAACAAATGCGGTAAGAGCATATTTTGTTGTTGAATTTTCATCACTTTCATCTTCATCTTCATCTGTTTGGTTAATTTCGAGAGCTTTTTGCAGTGCCTCGGCAATCTCGACTCCGCGATCAGGATTAATGAGCGTTACAAGTTGGGTCGATAAATACGGGTGTAATTCATTAAATCGACGAAAATGATTCGCTAAACGAGTTATGAGCGTGTCTGATTGCAAATCTTCTATATAATCTATCCCAAACATCATCGCAATATCACCAAATAGGCGATTAGGATCGGTTACTTTTATCGGAGTAGAAACACCGGAAAAAAATAAGAAATTTTTAAAGAACACGAATGTCTCATTAGAATGCACATTCCAAGACATAAATGGCACATTTGTTGGCTCAATTAATTTAACCCAGTACTCGTTTAACACGCTTTTTCTTTTTTTTACTGATGGTATTCCAGCAAGATCCTTCCGCCAGTTTTGCAATAATTGTGTATACCCCATGTACCACGCGATACGCATTGGATGGGTTGGTAAGGTAATAAGTATCTCTTCCTTATGGTTGGATTGGCTCGTTACATTGATATACAAACTGTCCACAGATAAAGCAATACAAAGTTGTTGGGTATTTTTTTCTTCAATAAGAAGCTCTAATAATTCCAAATATTCTTTGGAATAATCTAAAGCTTTTTTTACTAAACGCGATGTCCAATTCAAACATTCGATATTTTGAGAATTGTCATTTTGCTTAACAATTTCAGAGAATAACTCCTCGCGTTTTTTAAGAAAATCTGTCCACAATGTTGATGGCTGATTTGGGTATGTTTTCACATCCTTACTGTTCAATATGTGAACTGTGTTAACCGAAAGGTTAAAAATACCTAAATTTTCATGATTTTTTAAAGCAAGTTTCTCTACTTCCGAAAGAAAATGACTTATTGTTAGGGTTAGTTTCTGCCGATTATTAAATTGACGTGTGTAAATAATGAGACCGTTTTCCTCAGATTTTGTTTGATTTGGTTCTTCGTCTTCTGTAAATTTATTTTCAATTTGCAGACGCAAATACCCAAAATCCCATGTAGGAACAGGCCGCACTTTAATCCGTGTCGGAGTTTCCGTATCTGTTTCCTCGTCAGATGATGTATCAAAATAAAATTCATCGCTAAGAGCGTAGATTACGTTGTTTTCTTTATCTAAGATTTCATTGTTTATTGCATCAACGGGGGCTAGATATACTCGCACAGCTCCTTCCGGTATTTCATCTTCATCAAAATTAAGTTTAATGGTTGCTTTTCTTTTATCTCCATTAGTATTTGGTATTGAGGGTTCGCGAAAATCTTCCGGAACATCATCATTTCCGGGACTCCAATTTGCAGGAACGATACGTATTTTCCAGGAATGAATATTTGTTGTTTTTTCAGGTTCAGTTTTCCATGTAATTATTAATTTCTCTTTTGGTCCACATTTTGCTTTTAAAGCGCTATATTTCTCCGTTGGATTATCTTGTATCAATTTACAGGTTTTATCAACAAAGCCATCTTTTAAAAATGATTTTAATTCAACTGATTCGATATCACTCTGATAAACATCTGAAAATTTCCATTGATCGAAAAATAAATCTGGATGTTCCAAAATATCTTTAACCCAAGTTGCAGCGTCATTCGTACTTCTAGTTTGAAAAAAACGGATTAATTTCTGTGCGGTTTCTTTATCAACATTAACTGATCGAACTCGTTCGATTGTTGAAGAACTGACTTTAGCGGGGCGTGAAAAAATAATTACGCTATCTCGATTGCGTTCTAGTTTTTTATCATCAATATAGTTATTATTATCAGGTATCAAACCAATGCGCCACAATTCCATACCAGGTGATTTTCCTTCTTCGATGGCAAACGCATACTCCAGGCGTTTTTCAATTGGCTGCTGATATTTATGCTGTGAAACCAGCTTAATAGCATAGAGCGCCTGTGAAGGTAATTGACTGCGAATCTGCTTCAATATAGTGTTATATATTTTTCGGCTGTCTATAACTGCAAATGAATTTGCTAATGAACTGCACGCTGCGTCATTGAGATTTGATGGCACGATCAAACAAAACCGCTCGTTTTTTAAATTGCGGATCTCTATAGCTTCATCAACACGAATGTTATATTCAAAATCAAGGTTGTTTGCTGCTAATATGCTTGTTTTAAACGATTTATAATTATGAACTAAATATTGGCAAATTTCATGAGCGTCGGCTAGTGGAAGATAATCTACACGCGCGCAATGTCCAATTTGGGTTTTATCCATTGCTAATTGAACTTCAAAGGCAAATTTTTGGATAAGATTGGTATTCATAGTAACTGCTCCTTCAAGCTTTTTTTACGGTTTGGTAGGGTGGTATTATATATTGCTCAGTAAAATCATCAGATAAATCGAGAAAAAGCCCCATTTGCCGTAATCTGTATTGCAATGCCAGCACATTTTCACGGGCAGCAGCTTGGTATTCGGTTCCTATCGTCAATTCCGGAGGTTCATCTATAATAATACCAAACCGATTCTTTAAAAAGGCAAGAAAGTCAATTAAACGAATAGGTTGTATTGCGTTTTTGTCATTTAGCCGAACTGCCGCAACCTGAACTAATGTAGCAAGAAGATCATTTGTTGGTTCATAGCGCCAAGAGTAGCGGGATTTTACGTCACCGGCAAGCAAACCATAAGGCTTTCGTATCCCTCCTGTTTGCCAATACCATGTGATATAATTACTATTTGTGTGTTTCTGCTGCGCTTCGGTTAATAAATATATGACTCTTTCAAAATCATTTTGCCCAAAATCCGCAATCTCATCTAACCAGCTTAGGTCTGTATTATCTTTGTCATCTTCATTTTGATTTTCAATTCGTATCAATTCTTCATCGCGATGCGCTGATGCTTCAATATCGCGCCAAAGCGAATCATCTTGGCGTAATTTGCTTAAACCTAATATGTAGCCGGCTCCATTCGTTTCTCCTTCCATTAATTGCTCAATGTCAGCATTTCTGCTACCGCGTTTCATTGATTTCACATATCGGCTTAATTGACGCAAATAGAGATTGGAATACACAAATCGCAAATACGCATCAATATCTCGAAGTACACAGCGTTTTGCCATTTCGTAACTTGCTCCGTTTTTAATTTGTGTGAAATCTAAATATATCAAAGGAAGGCTAGGGGAATCATTGGGTTCATTTAAGAAAACCGATGGAGTTGTATCAGGTTGACTAACCAAGTTATTCGCTCCATGTACTAATTTCAGCGTATAGACAAATAATTCGAAATTCAGTAGTGAATGAAAATAATATGTGAAGGCTTCTGTTTGCATTAATTGATGATATTCATTCATATACCGAAGTACGTCTATACCTATTTCCTCTGCAAAGTGTGGACATGCCGGCGAAACCCGCTTTTCTGGTTGATTGGCCTTTGCCGAAATTGGTTTAAATCCATCTAAAAAAGCAATTGAAATCCGTGTTAAAATATTAACCGGAGTTGCGCCATCATATTGGCTATGATAAAGTGGAAATGTACCTAATTGAATTCCTTTGCCAAAGACATCTTTTAATCGCAGAATGATTGCCTCTTGTTTTCCTGCATTTTTGAGCATGATGTTATACAGAAACTTATCAACATTTCTCATATAACTGCTTGGCATTGGTAGCCCGGTTTTATGTGATAAAATACTGTATGGCGCTATAGCCGCTATTTTTTCGGCTTTTTTAGCTCCTCGGCCTCTATTGCTGGTTTTAATTAAAGTAGTGCGAACAAGATTATTCATAAGCGCAAAACGATCTGTTACATTAGTAAAAGATACAGCAGGGTGTTCAACCAACGATTGTACATATTTCTTAATATCACTTGGGTCATTAACTTGCCGTGATATACCCCTTCCTTCAGAAATCGCGGCATAAAAAAGAGCTGGTAAAAGTCCTTCTATTTCAAAATTATTTAATTCACTCACCTTACGCACAATCAATCGCACAGGAGGTTTTGAGAGATCGAAGTTCAGACAAACTGGATTGCAGAGCTTTGAGATAGAGCTTTGTTT